>NZ_JACLIC010000011.1:0-52247 GCF_019748695.1 Paenibacillus cucumis (ex Kampfer et al. 2016)
GGCGCATGCCGGCCTGCCGCGCGAAGCGCTGCTCGCCGGCGTGCTGGGATCATGGGCAGAGGAACTTGCCCATGATCCCAGCGGCCCGGGCCGCGCAGCGGAAACGGCGGGCCGCCCGCAGGCGCGGGCTGGCGAAGGCGGCGCGGCCGTCGGCGAGTGGATCGCCGAGGCCGCCGCAGACGGCGCCATGCACCAGCCGGGGCCGGGCTTCGGCGCCGTGGAGGTGCGGCTTGCGCAGCCGGGCAAACCGCCTGCGCTGCCCGAGCTGACCGCGCTGCTGCCGGGTGTGCCCGCAGCAGCCGGTCTGGATCTCATCCGCGAGCGCGTGGCTGCGCGGATGTGGCAGGCTGTCCAGAAGCACAAGGACAGCCCTGCAACCAAATGAGGCATCACACAAGTACAGCAGGGGAGATCACCGGATCGCCCCTGCTTTTTTGTGGAGCGTAGCTTTCATTTCCAGTTTCCATCTGAAGTTATCTAAGTTTGGGATGTTGCATTAAATGTACAGAAATAAAGGCTACGAGCTGTATAAAGGGTATATCTTTGCATAGAGACTGGGAGAAGGAACTCTTTACTGGTGGAGCTTATCGTACATTTAAGGTATACTGTCGCAGGGAACATCATAGTAACCATGAGAAAACGCAAAAAAGATATTCATTCTACTAAGGTGATAGGAGTTTTATGATGAAATCAGGAACAGGAAGACAGCACCGAATCGTGGTTCTGCTGTCCTCACTTATGATATGTGGAGCCTTGCTGGCTGCGTGCGGTTCCGGTGCGAACGAGAATCAGAACGCAAACGGAACACCTAACACGGAGCAGGGAACGGATGGCACAACCGTGCATTTGACCGATGAATCTGGCTCAGATGGCAAAGGCAATGCGGAAGGCGATAACACAGCAAATTCGGGTAGCGATGAAGGCACAGATAACGGCTCAGGCAGCGTATCTACCGGAGAAGGGAAGGGTTCTGCGGACAATGGAAGTGGTGGTGCAACAGCAGAAGATCCGCTCATGGAGAAACGCAGCATCAGCGCTCTGCAGACCACGATTGACTCCCAATCGGTGGTTACTAATGCGGAGGCCATGACGGTCATTGTCAACAAACAGCGTAGTCTGCCGGAAGGTTATGAGCCGAGTGATCTGGTCGAGCCTGACGTGCCGTTCTCATTCGAGGGGCCACATGAGAAACGTCATATGCGCAAAGAAGCTGCGGAAACGCTGGAGAAACTGTTTGCCGGTGCCAAAGCAGACGGGATTGAGCTTCGTGCCGTGTCTGGATATCGGTCTTACAAGCGTCAGGTATCCATCTACAACAATAATGTGAAAACCAAAGGGGAAGAGTATGCTTCCCGTGTAAGTGCCGTTCCAGGCCGCAGTGAACACCAGACAGGTCTTGCCATAGATGTATCCAGTCCAAGCGTGGGCAATGTGCTGGAGGAGGTATTCGGCTCATCCAAAGAAGGCAAATGGCTGGATGAACATGCTGCCGAATATGGCTTTATCATTCGTTATCCGAAAGGCCAAGAGAGCAAGACGGGTTATGTATATGAGCCTTGGCACATTCGTTATGTTGGTGCAGATATTGCACCCGATGTTGTAAAGAGTGGTTTAACGCTGGAAGATTACTTTGACGAGGCTAATATTAAACTTTAATTTTCTTTGTACGTTAAGCAAATCCCCCTGAACACTTAACCTTACTTAAGGTGAAAGTGTTCAGGGGATTTTTGAGTTTGAGGAAAGGCAATAAAGTTGAAATCAAGTTTTAATCGTTGATTGAGATGAGTACGGACTGATATAATTCATCTTTAATCCAATAACGAAATGACATAAAGCGAGGTTAGGAAAATGAGCAGACAGCAGGTATTTACGGGCTCCCCTTGGGAACCACTGGTTGGGTATTGTCGTGCAATTCGTGTGGGTAACCGGGTAGAGGTTGCCGGGACAACAGCAATGCAGGATGGCGTCGTTGTGGGTGCGGGTGACCCGTATGTGCAGACCAAATTTATTTTGGAGACGATCGAAAAAGCGCTGAAAGAGCTTGGTGCAGACTTGACCGATGTGGTTAGAACACGTATGTTTGTCACGGATATTTCGAAGTGGGAAGAGGTTGGCAAAGCACATGGCGAATTCTTCGGACAGATCCAGCCTGTAGCTACGATGGTCGAAGTAAGTGCGCTCATTGACCCCTTGTTGATGGTGGAGATTGAGGCTGAAGCAATTATAGAATCTTCAGATGAGGCTTGATCATATTTTCTCTATCCGGAAAACAGAAGAAATATAACAGATAACAGATACTTACCTTAGAATGCATACCTTAGAAGTTTTGATACTTACTCATTTGTGAAAAAACCTTTCCACGCCCTGACAGAAGACAGGAGGGAAAGGTTTTTAGCTTTTCTAGCCTTTACTCGTCATTCCACATGTACTCTACTTTACTTGCCTGTAGGCTAATTCTAACTTCCTATCGGCACATCCTACCGCCTTTACTCGGCTTTGGGCTGAACTGCCGGAATCTCTACAACCACTTTCCAAGCTGTCCCGATTGGAGGCAGGCTGCGTGTCAGCATCGGGCTATAGAAACCCATCACTTTGGCACCTTTAGTCAGTTGCTCGGCTTTTACAATTTCGCCTCTCTGGTTCACTAGCGAAGTTTCTTTGTTGATATTTAAAATGACATGATCTGGTGCAGTCTCAGCCAGACGTGTACCTTTAATCTCAATCTGGGACACCGTGCCGTCCTTCATAAATACATTTTCAATCGTACCTGAGGTTCCAAAAAGTTCTTGAGGTTGCGCTGCTGTTTCAGCTGCTGTATCCAGTACAGTTACTTTATATGTCGGTGTTTGTGGAGGCAGACTTTTGGTCATCATCAAGGAGTGCTCAGCTTCTACCATCATACCGATAGACAGATCGGCCAGTTTAATCTCTTTTCCCTCTGCGGAAATGAAAGTTGTTTTCTCGCTTAGGTTCAGCACGATACCATCTGGCCCTGCGCCACCAATCTGAATGGATTGATATTTATCCTGATTTGAAATCCGGGTAATCACGCCGCGTTCTTTAACCGTTTTGACGTCCTCCTCACTTCTAATCTCCACCTGATCTCCCGTTGTGCTTACTTGGGCATGTAGGACTTTCTCCGCAAAAACAGCAGGTACGTAAAGTGTTCCCTCCTTGATTTCAGGAGCTGTACCGAGGGTCAGCAGCATTTTGTTTACAGAGTAACGATCTTTACCCGCAAAAACCTGAGTCCACAAGGCGCCGCGAGTCAGCTCTGCGGACTTATCTTCCTTATGCCATTTCAAATCGATTCCGAGAGCTTCGGTTAGCGCTCGAAGCGGGATCATGGCTGCCTTATCGTCTTGAGTCCAATATCCGTTAGCAACCGCTGCACCATTGACGGATACATGTACAACTCCTGTAGTACTGCTCGGGGCAGAAGTGACGGTTTCCTGCATAGGTTGTACCGTGTTATCTACTGAAGCAGCATAAGCAGCCCCACCGCTCAGTGCCATTGAAAGAGCCATGATGGTGCTTACCTTTTTCATGTTGTTTTTCATTCGTAATCATCCCTTCTCATCTGCGTTGTGTCGCGGTAAACTTTTATACAGATCACCGCATCTCATCTTTACTGACGGGATAACCTGTCTCAGTGTTGCAGTAGGATATAAACACTGTAAGCGCCGTATGTTCGTTTCAATTCGGAATATTGCGTAAGGAGCAGGTTATCAGCAGTAGGATTAGGTTAATTTCAAAGTATGCGGATCATTTCGTGCCAGATGAGGAGGAAACGAACCGATGAGTGATATGTTGGTCGCACTTTATCGTCTGCCTGAGCAACACGGCGGGCTGGAAAAACTGAAGGCCGCATCCATTGTCATTCGCAGAGCTATTGCTCCGGAGAAACAGCAGGTGCTGAACTGGGTGAGAACCCATTTTAACCAGCATTGGGTAGATGAATGTGATGTCGCCTTTGCCCGACAGCCTGTGACCTGTTATATTGCGCTGGAGCATGGAAGAATGATTGGTTTTGCCTGTTATGAAGCGACCTGTCGTAATTTCTTCGGCCCTACTGGCGTAAGCCTGGATGCCCGTGGAAAGGGTGTTGGTACTGCCTTGCTACTGGCTTGTATGCATGCGATGAGAGCAGATGGCTATGGATATGCAATTATCGGATCGGCTGGGCCAATGGACTTCTACAAACGAACGCTGGGCGCGGTGGAGATTGAAAATTCAACACCAGGTATTTACGAAGGCATGCTGCGGGCAGACTAGACGTTAACGAAGTTTTGGAAAAGGGAGGGAGGACGAAGATGAGCACCAAGCAAATGCTGCATATCGGTATGATTGGCACAGGTTCCATCTCGGATCTTCATATGAGGTGTTATGCCAAAAATGAGGATGCCGTCATCTATGCCATCTGTGATCTGAACGAGGAACGGGCCAAAGCAGCCGCACAGAAGTATGACGCTCAGTCCGTGTATACGAACTATCGTGAGATGCTGGAAGACCCGCATGTCGATGCGGTCAGTATCTGTACATGGAATAATACCCATGCGGAATTTGCCATTGCAGCATTGGAGGCTGGCAAGCATGTGTTGCTGGAAAAGCCGGTGGCTACGAATGTGGAAGATGCGCTACGGATTGAGGAAGCGGTGAAAAAAAGCGGACGGACCTTTGTTGTCGGCTTTGTACGCCGGTACGATAACAACATGCAGATGCTGCGCAGATTCATTGATGCCGGCGAGTTTGGCGAGCTATATTATGCGAAAGCGTCGATTTTGCGGCGCCTGGGTAACCCGGGCGGCTGGTTTGCGGACAAGGCTCGTTCCGGAGGTGGCCCATTGATTGACCTGGGTGTACATATCATCGATCAGTGTTGGTACCTCATGGGTAGACCGAAGCCTGTTTCCGTCAGCGGGAATACGTATCGTAAACTCGGCAATCGTGCGAATGTGGAACATCTCTCATTTTACAAAGCGGCAGACTACAGTGCTGCGGTCAATAATGTCGAAGATATGGCCAATGCCCTGATTCGTTTTGAAAATGGCGCTTCTCTGGCGGTAGATGTGAGTTTTACCCTCCATGCCCGTGAGGATGAATCCTTTGTTAAGCTGTACGGTGAGCGCGGTGGATTTGAACTGGAGCCCAAAACACTGATTGTCACCGAGAAACATGACACCATCATGAACATTGAACCTCAGACAGATCATTCCGGTCTGGATATACACGGTGCTTTCCAGAATCAGATCGATCACTTTGTAGAATGCTGCCTGAACGGTACGCCGCCTATCAGCCCGATTGCGGATGGGGTGGCCTCCACGCGTATGCTGTGCGCCATCTATGAGTCTGCCGAAAAAGGGCAGGAAGTACGTTTAGATTAGACGTTGATAATATAGAATATAGAATATAACGAATATAAAAAATAAATAATAACGGAAAGTTGAATCATGACTATTCTCGCGGGAAATTCCGCTGACAGAATAACCCTCCTTCTAAATGGTAAATGGAGCAGAAGGAGGGTTATTGCTTTGGTTATAGGATGGTTGCATTTCATCATTTATTCATCGGTGAGTTTTCATATCCCGGGTCATCGTAATCCGTATTCTGAAGCTTTGGAAGCACGTCCATGTCCTCTATAGCCTGTCGGGTCTCCGTTGTACCATGATCGTAGAGGAAGGTGTACAGCATCGTCACGCCGTCTGTTAATCGTTCATTTCCATCGTCGTGGTCTGCCGATTTGTAAGGTACGGGGGCCCGCTGTAACGAGTAGTCGTCCCCATCCTCAAGTACTTTCATCAGATCTTGCAATGTTGCCAATTGTCCATCATCCACAAGGACTTCGAACGGAGTAGATTCGTTTCTCGTTCGTTCAATAAGGTTATGAGTTACCGACACATACAGATGTTGTTTGCCTTCCTGCATAATCCAACCCCCATTTCAATATTGAAAAAAAAAGACCATTTTACTGTTGAATTGGAAAAAAGACGCTTCTACTGTTAATAAACAGCAGCAAGCGCCCTGAAACGAAGAAGATGCTTCTCTATTTTCCAAATCGATTCGTCATTGGAACCTGCCGGGTGCCGGCAATCATCGTTCCTGAACATAGTGGACAGACAGGAGGGCCAGAGTTGGCCTTTTTCGTGGCTTTACCGGAAGGCACAGCCGGTTTCTGCCTCAACCATGCTTTGCATTTAGTCGAGCTACATTTCCAGACAGCTACCGTCTCTGTCCGCTCGGCTTTGTCCACACCTGATCGAGTAGAATCAGCATGCGTGGAAGCGCTGGAAGTGGAGGTTGTAGCGGCAACTTTTGGATGTAGACCTGGTGTGCTAAAAGCTTTATGATCTCGAATAATTCCGCTGCCGCGTTTCTCGCTGAGACGATCTTCATCCCGCTCATCCAGCATCTCCATTTCCCGATGATCCTTATGGTTAATTGCACTACGCTGCCGATCGTGCTGCACATAAGATGAAGTTTGATGTGTAGTACCACCCTTACCATTTTCACGTCTGCCTTCATCTTTAGCGTTACCGATGCTTTTCCAGTTTCCGTTGCTGCTTCGGTTGTTGCTATTTCCGTTGTTGCTATTTCCGTTGTTGTTCCTGTTATAGCTTGCGTGTCCATGATTACTAGATGACGACGTGCTGCCGCTGCGTGCCTCTTCCCGTGGTTTACGTTTGTCTGGAACCTCCATGCCAAAGGCTTCAAGCAAGAAACGCGACACATCAGCAGGTTTGCCGTGATGGCTTGCGGGTGATGTCACATATAAGTGTTGCTTCGCACGGGTAATGGCTACATAAGCGAGTCTGCGTTCTTCCTCCAAAGCCATATCCAATTCAGCATCCGTCTGCTGCACGGTGAGTGCTGCCTTCTGATCTTCCGGAATATACTGACGCAAGGCGGTACTGTGCGGCACAATGCCTTCACTGGCTCCGATCCAGTACACACATGGGAACTCCAGTCCTTTGGCCCGGTGAATGGTCATGAGCTGCACCGCATCACTATCCTGTGCCCGGCGCAGTGATTCCATCTCGCGATGTCTACGGGATAACTCGTCTGCGAATTGCACGAATTCTTCCACGGTTTCGAACTTTTTGACAGCCGCTTCGAATTCATCCAGTGTTTCCAGCATCGTTTCCTTATAATGAGTAAAAATAGTCGGGTCGCCGCTTTCCATATACTTATCGTAGAACTGACGGCGCATCTCCTGAATCGCGATAATCGGCTTCAGCTTGTGCAGAGATTTGATCAGCTTGATGCGTTCCTTGACCTGCTCCTGTTGAAAAGGCTTTAACTTGTCCCATTTGCTCAGATGGATTAGCGGATATTTCTTGGCCTGTTCCTGCTCACAGCGCTGGATATACTCCAGACCGGCATCCCGGGACACATACAGCGGGCCGAGTGCGCTTGGCAGAGCATCCATCGCTCGTGGGTTCAGAGACAGGCGCATATGATCCATTAACGGCTTAATCAGTGACTGATCATAGAACACCGGAGCGGCCCCGTGTTGTACAAAGGGCACATCCTTAAGCACCAATTGCTCAAATACCGCCCGGCTGCTACTGGCGGTCCGGTGCAAAATAGCAATGTCCCGATATGGAAACTGTCCTTCCTCCACCTGCTCACAGATCTGATTCACGACCCAGGCGGCTTCTTCCTCGGCGTTAGATGGTGTAGCGAACCGGGGCGCATCCCCGCGTTGTCCTGCCGCACGCAGCCGTTTGTCACGTCTGCGTTTGTTGCGTGCGACCAGCTCGCTTCCAAGTCCCAGAATACGCGCATCACTACGATAATTAATATCCAGCGTCACAATACGTGCACCTGGGTATACTTTATCGAATTCCAAAATCGATTCCTGCCGTGCGCCGTTGAACGTATAGATCGTCTGGTCATCGTCTCCAACAACCATCAGATTGCGGTGTGCTCCAGCGAGCATCTGTACAATCTCGTATTGCAGCCGGTTTGTATCCTGAAATTCATCAACCATAATGTATTGAAAACGCCGCTGCAGCGGCTTTAACACCGCCGGATCCCGAAGCAGCGCAGCCGCGCGCAGCAGGATATCATCAAAGTCCATTTTGCCGCGATCCTGTTTCCAGCTTTCGTATCCGAGTAATACCCGCTTGGCATCGCGCTCGTCCTGCGTTTTCTCCGGCAAGTCTGCCGTGTCTGAACCTTGCATCTTCCAGGCGGACAGCATCGCCAGCAGACTCTCCGGCTGAAACGCCTCGCTCATGCCATTTTGGCGAAGAAGCATTTTCAGCACCGTATGCTGGGCCCGCGACTCACCAAAAATGTCTTCCTGTACCCCGTAATGGCGTAGCAAAGTCAGCGCAAACGAGTGAAAGGTGCGGGCCTGTACCGCTCTTGCTGCAGCAGGTCTAATCCCTGGCAAAGCAGCAATCCGGTCCTTCATCTCCGCAGCGGCCTTGTTGGTAAACGTCACGAGCAGAATGCTGCCCGCGTGTACACCGCTGACTTCCATCAGGTAGCCTGCTCTCGCAGCGAGTACAGTTGTTTTGCCGCAGCCAGCACCGGCGAGGGTGAGAATAGGCCCTCTGCCATGACGAACAGCCGAGATTTGCGGACCATTGAGTTTAATGCCGGCTTCTTCAAGCGAGCGGAAATAATAGGCGTCCTGCTGATCATCACCCACAAGCTGCCGGCTGGTTTCCAGCGGCGCCGAGGGAGATTGAGGCAAGGAGGACGCGGGGGTCACCCCGAGCGGACGGGGGTAGAACGTTGAGTTCGGACTTAACATGTTTCATCCACCTCTGTATACATTCAGGGATTGAATAATCCCGTTCAAGAGTAAAGAATTTGCCCTTTTCACAATCGCATTGTAAATTGGTAAGATAGAGTAAGTTGCGAATCCTGCGTGTTCCATTCATATGGAGTCAAAGTTCCATTATACCGAACGTATGGTCTTGACGAAAGCCCCTGTTTTGATCCAATATCCGCATAAAATGGGGTGGCAGCGCGATTTTTCGCAACTTTTTGGCTTCATATCGTATAAGTTATATATCCAGAGCATCTCGCATGTTGCGAATTGCTCACCTACTAACTAATGAAGAATAATAATGATATTGTTTTGACGGGACAGAGGAGGAATTGTGATGAAACTGCTTCAGCGCATCAAAAACGGAGCAAACAAAGCAACAGAGCGTGCTCAGCATGCCGTTGAGATTGGCAAACTGAATAATCAGATTGTGGGCTTGCAACAGGAACAGGAAGTCCATTTTACCGATATGGGCCGCATCTTCTATGAAGGTTATCGTGCACAGGATATGACGCTCGCTGAAAAGGAAATGGTAGATCTGTCTAATCTGTGTGACGAGTTACAGGATGAGATCGACGCTCTGCGCAGCAAGATTGCCGAGTTGAAAAATGAACGCCTGTGTGAGTGTGGACACGTTGCATCACTGGATGCCAATTTTTGTCCGAAGTGTGGACGCAAATTGGGCGAATCCAAACCGGGTGCAGCTGCATCGGGAACGGCCGGAGCGGCAGGGGTTGCCAAAACGGCAAATCATGAGACGGCAGCTGCACAGAACCCGGTTACGGAGCAGTCGATTTTTGATGCACCGCCGGCTGTGGAAGAACATGAAGAGACCGAGCCGTATCATACGGTTATCCCTTCGATTGCGGATCTGGATACGGAACCGGGATATAACAGCACCGAGTTTACGCTGGAAGAGAAGGAAGCGTTTGATGCAGAGTGGGAACGTCGCAGAGAAGAGGAAATGCAGCGGGAACGTGAGCGTCAGCAGGAGCTGGATGAGCGTATTCGTTATTGGAAAGAAAACAATCCGATCGTGAACACCGTAGATGTGCAGACGGAAGTGCCACGTGAAATGGTGAAGTGTCAGATTTGTGCATCCGAATTGCCAAAAGGCTCGAAGTGGTGCCCGCGTTGCGGAGCCGAGCAGATTTGATGCAGTAGACGTGCTGCCGTCAGGCAGTGCTGGTTGCTGACAGCATGGGGGGACAGAAATATGGACCAACTGCTGCATCATCTACGTCATCTCGGGTTCACCGAGATGGAATCTAAAATTATGGTGGAATTAGCCCGCCAGGGATCAGCCTCTGGATATGAGGTAGCCAAACGGCTGGGTGTGTCCCGTTCCAATGTATATGCAACCTTGCAACGACTGGAATCAAGAGGATTTCTCCGGTGCAGTCCGGGAGAACCTGCGAAGTACAGCATGTTGAAACCGGAAGAGATGACACGCATGATCTCTGATCAGATGCATACTTCTCTGGATTACGTCGAGCGAAGCATGCCGAAGAGCGAACCGGAGAAACCTGTGTTTTACAATGTCGAAGGCGACAAAAATGTTCTGGAGAATCTGAGTCGTGAACTTGCCGCAGCGCAGCACGAGATTGTAGTGGATGTGTGGCGCGAGGAAGCAGAACTGCTTCGAGAGGAGTTGCAACAGGCTGAGGCTCGGGGTGTACGCTTATTGTGGTCCTGTGAAGGTGGGGAAGGTATGGTAGATCAGCCGCTTCCTTTGCCAGGATTGCCCTCACATGGCATGGGTAACGGGCGTAAGTTCTCGCTCGTTGTAGATCGCCGCTGGTGCATGCTGGGCATGCGTGGGGAGTCATGTCCTACGCAGGCCGTGGTCACAGCTCATCCGGTAATGACCGGATTGCTACTGAATCATTTTGCACAAGAACTGGTGCTGTATGAACTGGAGCAGGATATGGGTGAAGAGTTGGAAGATCGCTACGGACGTCGATATGCAGACATTGCTGCACGGTACTGGTCTACACCTGCACCAGATCATGAACAGTAACACTACAGTAGCAGGAGAGCTCTTACGGGAGAAATAAGAAATACCAAAAAGGACGAGGCGCGAACAAAAGGGTTCGTCGCGGCTTCGTTCTTTTTGTGTTGTTTTGTGTTGCTGATCGTGGCACCTTATAGCCTCTTTGTCTAGCACATACTCGAAAACCTACGGCTTGAGCGCTAACGATCACCACAAGCCTTATTTTGGCGAAATCGACCTCTTTCAGATTCTAACGATCCTCAGGAACGCTATTTCGTCCAAAAATCATCTTTTCGCCGCCAATAGAGCCAATTATGCCTAAATAGCGTCTCTGGTGATCGTTACATTTCACGAGACCCCGAAATGGGGCAAATAACGTTCCCTGTGATCGTTAGAATTTTTCTGAGCCCAAGCTCGCGCACATTCACTTTAGGTGGTTCGTGAGTACAACGATACAATTCAGAACCCAAATGCAGTGATGCTTGTTACAGCATTGGTTTGCCATCCGGTTGATAGTAAAGGAATGCTTCTGGAATACCTAAAGGGTAATGTGATTGGAATAATGAAGGTAATCGTCTAGGGATGAGTTAAACGTATGAAGTGATGCTATTTTTGAGAAAATGAAGTTAGACCCCATGTACTCGTTTCAAAGCTTCGAGTACGTCGATATAATACGTGGAGCCATGCGGCACAAAATCCGCCGTGCTTACTTCGCATATGAGGCGTGCAGCACTGGCGGAATGCTCATAATCGCCATGATTGGACGAAAGGTCGGTTGATGTCATTGTGATTTCTTGGGTGCACTCAGACAGTGACTCACCAGTTCGTGGGGATGTGGATATAGGTGTGTTATCCAGTGATGGTGTAGATAACGCTTTACCTTCTTGCACAAATGTCCGTTGTTGTGCACGCACACCGGATGCTTGAACGGTATCCTTCTCTTGGCGGAACAGGGCGAGCAAGTCATCCAGTGGCGCCTCATAGAGACTGTCCACCTCACTAGCCTGGAGAACATAGGATTCCAGTGGCTGGTTCAGGCACAGACCGTAGACAGCACTGAATTCCCGATCCAGAAACGGAATGCCGCGCACCTCACCCTGTAGTTGTTGCGTAGCCGTGAACAAATAAGTCAGCGCATCGAATGAGGTATGCACACCGAGCTCTTCTTCGAGTTCACGATGTGCATCCTGTAGCTGTTCACCGGCTACGAGGTGGCCTGCCGCTGTGATATCATAATATCCGGGAAAAGTATCTTTAATATCCCGTCTTCGCTGAAACAGAACCATGCGCTTGTCGCCTTCGTCACGCACGATCCAGCAATGAAAGGAACGATGCCAATAACCTTTGGCATGAACCTCATTTCGGGGTGCTGTACCGATCCATTGTTGCTGATCGTCATAAATGTCGAAACGTTCTGGGGTCATGAAACGTATCTCCTTATATAGCAGAATTTAAAGTTCAAAATTTCACAAAGTATCTTTTTAACGAAAGGGGAACGATTGTATGGAATGCATTGTACACTTTCAGGTGATTTATCCGCAACCTCAGGAGCGTAAAGCGCTTAGGGGACTTATCTTTGTAGGGCAAGGTCAGGAGCCGGCCACGAGTCAGCTTACGACGATGTTCAAAGACATGGGATTTCATGTTCGTTTGGAAGACGAAGCACAGTTGTTGTTTAAACCGACGGATGCCAGCGCCAATTTTGAATACATTCGGGTTACTGAACTGGATACCGGGGAAGAGGTCTACAAGGAAGACAAAGATCTCAAATCGATTCTGGAACACTTGCTGCCAAAACGTTTCTAAATAAGAGACGCATGACCAGCATACAGCAATCACAGTAAATAAAAAAAGGTCCCACCATTAAGGTGGAACCTGAACATTTGCAGGTTTGATGTACTTTATACGCGTATGCATAGCTAAAATAGTTTTCGATCAAACAAGAATGAGTATGCTTAAATGCTCTATAGATGCAGACAATAATCATTACATAAGCGTACATTGGCTTAGATGTCATTGCTGTATCAAGAATCAAACCTGCATTTGCTTTATTTATATTTGCTCTACACATTAATAGATCAGACCCTTATGCCGGAGCGTTGCTTCCTTCAGCCTCGAGCTCGGAAGTGCATTGGGAACAACGAGTAGCTGCAGCCGGAATTTCGGACAGACAGTACTTGCAGGCTTTCGTTGTTTTTTTCGGCTCAGGCTTGGCATGCTCTTTGCGTTTCAGATAGTTAATGCCTTTAACCAACATGAAGATACAGAACGCTACGATAATGAAATCAATCATCACATTGATAAATTGACCGTAAGCAATGACGGTGGCACCGGCTTCGTTGGCTTGAGCCAGTGTCGTGATGTCTTGTCCACCGGCTGTCTTTACGTCAGGGTCAAGGTTAATGATTTTTTGGCTGAAATCGATCCCGCCGAGCAGTTTCCCAACCGGTGGCATGATGATATCATTCACAAGGGACGTAACGATTTTTCCAAAAGCAGCTCCGATAATTACACCGACCGCCAGATCAATGACGTTGCCGCGAACAGCAAACTCCTTAAATTCTTTCAGTATGCCTTTCATGTAACAATCTCCTTTAACGACTAGATTCGGAACGCATCCTCCAAGGTAAGTCCCGTCAGGATACGCTTTTGTTCTCATATTGTACATAAAAATTGAAAATCAATCATCCCCCATTATGCAAAAGAAACATCGTTTCCGCAAATTCCATGAAAATACCTCTTTATTTCAAGCCGCCAATTCGGTATACTTCTAACATTGTCAGTGAGATTACACTTTTACATTCAGGTTCGCAATTATACATGGATACGAATCGTGAAGCCAAACTGAATTGAATAGCCGTTACTCGTATATGTGCAGGAATAGGCCTGCATGTCTCTACCCGATCACCGGAATGATTGGACTACGGGAAGGATGCTTCTACGCTCTGCGTGGGTTAAGGTTAGGTCTGCCTAAATACATAGGTATGGCTTCCTGAGCCTCACCCTGTGGCGTATGCAGTGTTCGAGCGGCTTGTGTCCGTACAGGAACAAGTCCGTCTTTCCCGTCTCCGGTTCATGCCGCAGGTGTGGACAGGCGGGCTTTTTGTTTTTTTACCCGGGAGAGATATTGTGGAGCAGACTGTACATGGCGGTAGAGGGCATTTGGGAGGAAAAAACGATGCAATTGTTAAAAGACAAAGTAAGACAGGAAGGCATTGTCCTGTCCGAGCAGGTACTCAAAGTAGACTCATTCCTGAACCACCAGATGGACCCCGTGTTGATGAAGGAAGTTGGCAAAGAGTTCATCCGCCGTTTTGAAGGGGAGAACATTACACGTGTGCTGACGATTGAATCATCCGGCATTGCGCCGGGTATTATGACCGCACTGGAACTCAATGTTCCGCTGATCTTCGCCCGTAAGCAGAAGTCACTTACCCTAACCGAAGATATTTTGGTGGAGAAAGTGTATTCCTTTACCAAGCAGGAGACGAATGAAATCAAGGTAGCGAAGAAGTTTATGAATCCCGGCGACCGCGTGCTGATCATTGATGATTTTCTGGCGAACGGCGAAGCTGCATTTGGCCTGGCTCGTATTGTAGAACAGGTTGGCGCGGAAGTCGTTGGGATCGGGATCGTGATTGAAAAAGCATTCCAGCCGGGAGGCCGTCTGTTGAAAGAAGCGGGTTACCGCGTGGAATCTTTAGTTCGTATTGGAGCACTGTCCGATGGACAAGTAACCTTTGCAGATGAGGAGGGCACGAACTAGTATGGCACGCGAACGTATTTTTCAACGTCACCGGCATCCGGCCAAAACCTTCTCACTTGGCTTGCAGCACGTACTTGCGATGTATGCAGGAGCTGTCATTGTCCCGCTTATTGTTAGTAGCGCACTTGGATTCACACAGGAGCAACTTACCTATTTGATTGCGATCGACCTGCTTGCTTGCGGTGTAGCTACACTGCTTCAGGTCTGGGGCAATAAATATTTCGGCGTTGGCCTGCCAGTTATGCTGGGCTGCGCCTTCCAGGCCGTATCTCCGATGATTATGATCGGGAAGAGCAGCGGCGTATCTGCCATTTACGGTGCCATTATTGCCTCCGGTCTGTTCGTTCTCATTTTCTCTGGTTTGTTTGGCAAACTCATTCGGCTCTTTCCGCCAGTGGTTACAGGTTCCGTGGTCACCATTATTGGTCTGACCCTGATTCCGGTAGCATTTACCGATTTGGGTGGGGGTCAGAACGCGGCGGACTTTGGCAGCGGTGTACATCTGTTGCTCGGTTTCGGTGTATTCATTTTTATCATATTAATGACACGTTTCACTACAGGCTTTGTACGCTCTATCTCTGTATTAATCGGTTTGTTCGTTGGCACAGTGGCTGCTGGCTTCATGGGTGAGGTGAAGTTTGCTCCCGTTCTTGATGCAAGCTGGTTCCATATGGTTCAGCCATTTTATTTCGGAAGACCGACCTTTGAGATTGTTCCTATTCTGACGATGATTCTGGTCGCGATTGTCAGTGTGGCCGAATCTACGGGCGTATTTATGGCTCTGGGCAAAATGTTGGACAAGGATCTGACCTCCAAGGATTTGGCGCGTGGATACCGTGCAGAGGGACTGGCTATTGTGCTTGGGGGGATTTTTAACTCGTTCCCTTATACAACGTATTCGCAAAATGTAGGGCTTGTACAGATGACTCGTGTGAAGACACGTGATGTCATCGTTGTTGCAGGCGGTTTGCTGATCGTTATTGGCTTTGTCCCGAAAATTGCTGCTCTAGCTCAGCTTGTTCCCGGATCAGTGCTTGGCGGTGCCATGGTGGCGTTGTTCGGTATGGTGATTTCGTCGGGTATTCGCATCATTGGCACTCAGGTGGACCTGAACCGTCATGAGAACCTGTTCATCATTGCATGTTCTATTGGCATGGGACTAGGGGTGACGGTGGTACCGCAGTTGTTCGCAGGTGCACCAGCCTGGGCTCAGATTATGCTGGGCAATGGCATTATTGCAGGTAGCTTTACGGCAATCTTTATGAATTTGTTGTTTAATGGCCTCGGCAGTAAAGAAACAGCTGCCCAACTGGCTGCACAGCATACAGATGAGATGGCTCAGGAGAACAGCAAGACTGCATAAAGGTGAGGTAAGGAGTAATGTAAGGCTGGATAGGATTATGGCTTGGAGTGGGATTCTATCCCTTCATAAACTGGCCGGAATCGCTGTTCCTTTTAGCCTGATGCTTGGTCAGAAGGGTTATTATGTAAAGCGTACATGATGAATGATTCACGTCATAAAGCATGTTGACTCAGCATATAAATGATTTATTTCTTATATTATTCACGTTATAAAATATCAATGCGATGAAGTATAAGTTAACCTTTATTTTGGACAGTTAACATAATTTACACACAGCAAACACCGAAACAATGGGTTCAGCACAAACCATTGTTTCGGTGTTTTCTTGTTATTGCACGATACGATATTATAGGTGCCGCATCTGCTTCTCGGCAAAATCACCAACCCAAGGTAGCTTAAGCCATTTTCCTTGCAGACTTGTAACGACGGTCAGGAGCCATACGATTACACCTAGCAGGGATAACAGTGAAGCTACAAGTGGACCAAACAGTGGGAGAAAGGCCGACAGTACATGCCCAACCATAATCAGTCCGAAAACCGTCACGGATTGAAGGGCATGGAACAACACAAATCGGCTGCGCTTCTCCACGGCTAGAAAGATGATGCCGCCTACAAAAGTGAATAAATAACACAACATGCCGGCTATATTTTCATCCAGACCGCTGGACGATTTCATGGGAGACATTCGGCCCAGCCTCCTTTGTCCTTTTTATATAGGCTATGTAGGAGGTGGACAGAACTGAACCGATGAATGGATTAAGTTTGAATCTGTCTGCGAGGACTGGTTATTTTCCCTTTTTTACCTTCATCATCTTCCTTGGGCACCAGACGCTCATCTGTTTTTCCTTCATGATGATTATCAAATGCATACTCTGTCAGCTTCCATTCGGTCTTGCCGAGTACGAGGTCGGCAGGAAACTCTTGCCCCCGGTGAAGGTGCTCTTCCTGCCCGGCTTCATTGACATAAACGCCGTCGACCTCAACCTTTTCATGCGAAAGGGGTAACATATCCTGTTCTTTTCGTTCCATAACAGGTCCTCCTTTTAGTTCCATATAGTTAACTAATTTGGTGATCCAAGATAATATCCCCCGAATAGTTGCGGGTTATGCTGGATAGATTAATCCGTATAGAATAAACATTTTATAAAATATGATTCGGAATTAAACTTTTTGGGCAGTAAAACCGTTATATATATTAGGAAAAATCGTCAAGTCGTAACGAGGTTCCGAATATGATACAATAAGATTATGATTCAACCTGAATCATATCGGGTATTTATAGTGTCAGGTACTTGCTATTCGGCGAGGTTCCCGACCTAAAGCTTGCTTTAAGCCGCGCACACAACTTCATGAATGGCATTTAAGACTTATTCGGCGTTCTCTAAACGGAGCATTCACTTTCAACGTTTTGGGAGGGAATTACAATGGCAACGAAAGGTCACAATGAGGTCAAAGAAAGTTTGAGGGAAATGACTCGGATTTTCCGTCCTAAAGATCCAAAAAAATTCGTGAAGGAGTATGTGAGAAAATACCGGATTACGGGTGGATATGAGGAAGAATTGACTTCTGTCGTTGAGCATGAACTTGTCAAGATGGATTCTTCCGTATCCTGAAACAACACCAACTTCTGATTATACTGTTCCAATATGAATAGAACCGTCTCTCGGGCCTTGGCTCCGGCAGACGGTTTTTTTTGCGTTTGTGGAGTCAATTAGCATGTATCTATATTATCTTGGATTTGGTGTCACTTTAGGGGCTTTGTTCTGAATTGCCTGCATATACATGGAAGTATACCTACAGCAGGAAGGATGAAGGCATGTGGACCCTATATTGAAAACCAGAGAAGAGATTGGCTACATGCAAGAAGCGGGACGGATATTAAAAGAATGCCATCAACATATTGAACAGTACATGGTTCCAGGCACCACAACAGCGGAGATTAACGAGCGCGTTGAAGCCTTTCTCGCGGATCATGGAGCCACACCTGAGCAGAAAGGGTATAAAGGTTATCCCTATGCTACATGTGCTTCCGTCAACGATGTGGTCTGTCATGGGTTTCCTGGGAGCCAGGCACTTGCAAGTGGAGATGTCGTGACGATTGATATGGTAGTAAACAAAGACGGTTGGCTTGCTGATTCGGCCTGGACATATGCCATAGATGAACCGAGCAGATCTATTCGTCGGCTTATGAAACGTACGGAAAAGGCGCTTTATAAGGCGATAGCACAGGCCGTTCCAGGGAATACACTTGGAGACATTGGTAGCGCAATTGAACGAACGGCACGATTGTACCGATATGGAATCGTTAAACCGCTTATCGGCCATGGCATAGGGCAATATATCCATGAGCCACCGAATGTACTGCCTTATGGAAAACGAAAAACAGGAATGATGCTTACTGAAGGTATGGTCATAACCATTGAACCCATATTCACGAAGGGTAGCTCCGGGGCTGTGGTGTGGGATGAGGATGGCTGGACAGTCCGAACGCTGGATGAAAGCTGGGGCGTGCAGTATGAACATACCGTAGCCATTACCAAGGATGGGCCGTTGATCCTAACGGATGGAACTTAAACGAAAATTTCCCCTCTATAATTGAAATGCTGTAAAGCTGGCGTGAATGCTCCATGCAAATATCGACTTGAAGATCCATGGGGCAGAATCGTCCATTTCCAGTTGGTGTGGTAATCGTTTCCTGAAAAGGCGAAGAATCTTTTTGCATAATCTTGCATGTTTTTATTGTGATAAAAGTCGCCAAGAAATCTGATATCATCACCGAAATTTGGCAAAATTTTTCAGTGGTTAATTGTAATACTTTTAAGTGAAATCGTTTGCAAACCAAGTTGTGATGCGGTTTTATACATAAAGTGAACAATTTGTGAACATGTGTCCAAAGATTGACAAAATCATACCCTCAACTTATATTTAATAAGTGATTGAAGCATATAGAATGAATTGGAAGAATGCGCAGACATGCCCTGGACAGGAAATGACGGGAGTACTGGAAGCGTTATTTTTGTAAGCATCCTATATGATGAAGAGGATTATGTGTATCGTGCTGAAACGTACATGTGTTGCCTTTGTACCGACGACAACGTAATCTACGAAAACGTAAAAAAGTGGGGTAGATCAATGATGAAACAGTGGCAGGTTGCAAAGCGAATTCTCCCCTTGCTGGCGGTGTTCTCTTTGCTGCTATCCGCATGCGGGCGGGAAGACTTGTCAGTAATGAAACCTCAGGGTCCTGTGGCGCAAGGCCAATATGATCTGATGAAGCTGTCTATTGCGATTATGATCGTGGTGCTCATCATTGTATTTGCAATTGCTGCCTATGTCCTGATTAAGTTTCGCAGACGAGCCGGGCAGAATGAAGTACCCGAACAGGTTGAAGGCAATTTCAAGCTGGAAGTAATATGGACAGCCATTCCTCTATTGCTGGTCATTATTTTGGCTGTACCAACAGTTCAGACGATTTTTGCCCAAGGTGAAGATTTGTCGAGCGACAAAAACGCAGTTAAGGTCCAGGTAACCTCACATCAGTATTGGTGGGAATTCACTTATCCTCAGTATGACATAACCACCGCTCAAGACCTCATCATCCCGACCGGAAAGAAAATTGCATTCGAATTGAAAACCGCGGACGTGCTTCATTCCTTCTGGGTGCCGTCACTTGCGGGCAAAATGGACACAAACCCGGATGGAACACTGAACAAATTCAGCTTCTCTGCTCCAAATGAAGGCGTTTACCGTGGTAAATGTGCTGAGTTATGCGGTAGATCTCATGCTTTCATGGAATTCAAAGTTAAGGCTGTTAGCCAGGAGTCCTTTGACCGCTGGGTTAACGCGATGAAAGCGCCAGCTGTGCTTCCTGAGGACACACAGCTTGCTGAGAAATTCAAAACGAACTGCCTGTCTTGCCACGCTGTAGGCGATCAGGGCGGACCTGTTGCACCTAACCTTACAGGTATTGGTGGCAAGGAATCCGTTGCAGGTATTTTGCTGAATCAACGTGAAGGTCAGGAAGAAGGTAAACCGGTACTGGATAACATGAAAGAGTGGCTTCATGATCCACAAGCTGTGAAGCCGGGCAATACGATGCCAAGTCCGAAGAGTCTGGGACTGACGGATGAAGAAATCGACGGAATTGCCGAATATTTGGCCAATTACAAATTGGACTACGAATAGAACAGCAAGGATGAAGAAGGGGGTACACAACCTTGGCTCATGCGCATAGCGTCAAGCGGTACAAGGGCTTGATGGACTGGATCACCACCGTCGATCACAAAAAAATCGCCGTTCTTTACTTGATTGCAGGCGGACTTTTCTTCGGCATTGGCGGAATTGAAGCCATTTTGATCCGGATTCAACTGATGAAGCCGATGAACGATTTTGTATCGGCGCAAGTGTTTAATGAATTGATTACGATGCACGGAACTACGATGATTTTCCTTGGCGTGATGCCGATTATTTTCGCCATTATGAATGCGGTGGTCCCTTTGCAGATCGGGGCACGTGACGTAGCGTTCCCTTTTGTTAACGCTCTGGGCTTCTGGACATTTTTGTTCGGTGGTTTGTTGCTTAATCTGAGCTGGATCATGGGAGGCGCGCCGGACGCAGGCTGGACATCATATACACCTCTCTCCGGTTCGGAGTATAGCGGAACACACGGTGTAGACTTCTATACGATCGGTCTTCAGATCGCCGGTCTGGGTACACTCATCGGGGGCATTAACTTCCTGGCTACCATTATCACCATGCGTGCGCCAGGCATGTCCTATATGCGGATGCCGATGTTTACCTGGACCACGTTTATTACATCAGCCATTATCCTGTTTGCTTTTCCTGCCATCACGGTGGGCCTTGTATTATTGACGTTTGACCGTATTCTCGGTGCGAATTTCTTCGATGTTGCAGGTGGCGGTAACCCCGTGCTCTGGCAACATATCTTCTGGATTTTCGGACACCCGGAAGTTTACATTCTGATCTTGCCGGCATTCGGCATTATCTCGGAGGTTATTCCAACCTTCTCGCGTAAGCGGTTGTTTGGATATAGCTCCATGGTATTTGCAACCATTCTGATTGCCTTCCTGGGCTTCATGGTATGGGCGCATCACATGTTTACGACAGGTCTGGGTAACGTGGCCAACGCGTTATTCTCGATCTCAACGATGCTGATTGCGGTTCCGACAGGGATCAAAATCTTCAACTGGCTCTTTACGATGTGGGGCGGACAGATTCGCTTTACGGCGGCCAATCTCTTTGCTGTCGGATTTGTACCAACCTTCGTTATGGGTGGGGTTACCGGTGTCATGCTGGCTTCTGCCCCGGCAGACTTCCAGTTCCATGACACGTACTTTGTCGTAGCTCACTTCCACTATGTTATTGTGGGCGGATTGGTACTGGGGCTATTCTCCGGACTCCATTACTGGTGGCCGAAGATGTTTGGTCGTATTCTAAGTGAGTCACTCGGGAAGTGGACATTCTGGACATTTATGATCGGGTTCCAGCTGACCTTCTTCGTACAGCATTTCCTCGGTCTGATGGGGATGCAACGCCGGATTGTTACATACTTGCCGAATCAGGATTTTGACCTGCTTAACCTGGTTAGCTCCATCGGGGCGTTCCTTATGGGCGTAGGGGTCATTATCTTCCTGGTGAACATCGTCATCACGACAAAGAAACCAATCGATGCACCAAACGATCCGTGGGAAGACGGCCGTACACTGGAGTGGACGATTCCATCGCCGCCGCCAGAGTACAACTTCAAACAAACACCACTGGTGCGTGGTATCGATGCATATTGGAAAGAGAAGATGGCAGGCAACAAGGAGATGACTCCGGCGGAGCCGGTAGGTTCCATTCATATGCCATCTGCTACACCGTTGCCATTTGTGATGTCGGTAGGTATTTTTATCGCCGGACTTGGACTAATGTTCAGCAAAGACAAATTCGAATTGGAATTCATGAATTTCATTTTCAATAATTATATTGTGCTTATTATCGGTCTTCTCATTACATTTGGTGCGATGGCACTGCGCTCATTATATGACGATCACGGCTGGCACATTGAACCCGAGGATCAGGACGAGAAGGGGGCGAGAACATGACAACCTCACATGCCGAGCCGGTAAACGGCAAACTGCCGCACGAACCAGAGAAGGCAACGCTGGAAGGACGCAACAAGCTGATTGGCTTCTGGCTGTTCCTTGGCGGTGAGACGGTACTGTTTGGTACACTCTTCGCGACCTTCCTCGCACTTCGCGGGCAGACCAATGATGGACCTACAGCGAATGAACTGTTCCATCTGCCGCTTGTGGCAGCAGCAACGTTCATCCTCTTGGTCAGCAGCTTGACGAGTGTATTCGCCATTCAGGCGATGCACAAAGGGAACCGAAATTCACTGGCTTTGTGGCTGGGGATCACAGTTGTTCTAGGTCTGGGATTCCTTGGTCTGGAGATTTACGAGTTCTACGAGTACGTGAAACATAAAGAGTTTGGCATGACCACGAGCGCCTTCAGTTCGGCATTCTACACGCTGGTCGGGTTCCACGGAGCCCACGTTGCATTCGGTATTGTGTGGATCGGAATCATTATCGGGCAACTGTTCAAAAAAGGATTAACGGTCGTAACCGCACCGAAAGTCTATGTCTCAGCCATGTACTGGCACTTCATCGACGTTGTGTGGGTGTTCATCTTTACGGTCGTGTACCTGCTCGGAAAGGTGGGGTAACACATGTCCGCTCAGGATCAAAGTGATCAACAGCCGGTGAAGCACCGTCACCGTGCGGAAGGGCCTTCGAAGCATGTCGTCGTGTTTATTTTCTCCATTATACTCACGTTGATTGCCTTTGCAGCTGCTGCAGCCGGAGGGGTTAACACAACCTTCACCATTATTATTATGGTTGTCATGGCCATTCTGCAGGTATTTGTGCAACTTGGTTACTGGATGCACTTGAAGGACAAAGGCCACTTGATGCCAATACTATTTATGGCCTTTGGATTTTTTGTAGCCTTTACATGTATTATTATGGCCCTCTTCTGGGTCTGGTGGTAAGAGAGATGGCGGCGGCGAATGCCGCCGTCTTTTCCCCTTTTATACGAGTGAATGATGAATTTGCATCTCTGGATCGTTCCAATGTACCGTCATCAAGAGAGTATGACATCGTGGTAAGTGAAATAAATGTTCACCAAAACAGGTCACGGGGAGGTTTCCCGTATGCTCGGGTTGCAATATTTTAGTTTTGACGACTTATGGAGTCCGCTTATTCTTGCTTTATTTTTGATTATTGCGGCAGCCTATCTCGTATTAGTGGGTCCGTTCAGCGAGAAAGTACAGGGCGCAGAGCCAGCAACTACCGGACAGAAAATCATGTTTCTCGCAGGTCTGTTCGCTCTATATCTGGCACAAGCGGGTCCCTTCAATCTACTGGGTCATGTAATGTTCAGCTTCCACATGGTGAGCATGGCATTATCCTACCTTGTTGCTCCGCCATTGATGATGAAAGGTTTGCCGACTTGGGTATGGCGCGGTATTGTGCGCTGGCTGCCTACTCGCAAGCTTTCCTTCCTGGCGCATCCCATTGTAGCGGCAGTGTTGTTCAACGGACTGTTTTCCTTGTATCATCTGCCCGTTGTGCATGATTATGTCATGTTGAATTTTACTGTTCACCGGTTGTACTATATCGTACTTTTTATCACATCCATGCTGATGTGGTGGACTTTACTTAACCCTCTGCCAGAGGGTAGACAAGCTTCAGGCTTGTCAAAGGTTGGATTTATCTTTTTGAACATGGTGCTGTTAACGCCTGCATGTGGATTAATCATTTTTGCTTCCGAACCGCTGTATCAGACGTATAACAACCCGGCCATATGGGCTGAAGCGATGAGGTATTGCGTATCTGGCGACTCCTCGGCAATTCTTCGTTCATTCGGAGGGCCGGCGTTCTTTAATGTCCTGTCTTCCACGAAGGAGGATCAGCAGGTGGGTGGGATTCTTATGAAGTTTATCCAGGAGGGCATCTTTGTGTCTATGCTGGCTTATGTGTTCTCTCAATGGTATCGGAAAGAGAGACAGGAAGAGGATGATGATCTCTCGCCTGCTGGTGGCGGTAAAGAGCAGGGGCCGCTCAATCCGGCCGCCAAATCGTGAGTTTAATGTGACGACAAAAGGGGGAACACACGATGGATATGTATTTTTGGCTGCCTACAATCAGTACTTCGTTCATTGTGCTTAGTGCGATACTTGTGGCGATTGGCTGGGCTTTAATTATTCGTGGTAAACGTGAGGCACACCAGTCTGCTATGGTAGCGGGAGCGATCGCAGCTCTAATCTTTTTTGTAATCTACATGTCCCGCACTGTATTTGTTGGTAATACGGCTTGGGGCGGAGACCCGGATATGGAGATCTTTTACCGCATCTTTCTGATCTTTCATATTATTCTGGCCACGGTTGCCGCTGTATTTGGTATCTCGACACTGGTACTTGGCTTCAAAAAGAATTTTGGAAAACATCGCCGTTGGGGGAAATTTACCTCCATCATCTGGTTTGGCTCCGCACTGACAGGTACGGTGGTATATGTGTTGTTATATCTGCTCTATCCGGGGGGACACACAAGTCCGGTATGGGAAGTTATCCTCGGCGCTTAAATGGATGAATCTCGCAGATGATTAGTCCATACCATCTCTCTTATTCATTCATAGAATGAGTTTGAGAGGGGGGAACCAAAATGAAAAAAACAGTCAGCATCAGTCAGACGTATCCTCGTCTTACCGTGTATTCCGAAGAGAACTACAGAGGAAGAAGCCGCATTTATCGTGGTAACACTGGACTTCGCAACCTGGACAATATTTTGGACGGGGTTGAGAGCCTGCGCTTCTTTTCAACGAGTTCGAATGCAACACTTGTGGTGTTTACACGGCCAAACTTCCAGGGAGGCTTCCGTGTCTATCGCGGGAACACCAATCTGAGAGATTTGGATGACTTGATCCGCGGCGAAGATGTAGAGTCGTTGATCTCCACCAATCAGCGTCTCACTTTGGCTGAGATTCGCGCCATCCGTAGAAACCGCAGCTTGCCAACAGGCTACAACCTCGTGTAAGACATGAGCTTCTTCTGCTATCAGGTGACCGGAAAAGAAAAAGAAAAAGAAAAAGAGCTGTGCCCTTCTGTGATTGATTCACAGTGCCGGGTACAGCTCTTTTTCTAATGAGACAGAGCAGGAATTGTTAGTCTCCGCCGCCACCGCTATCTCCACCTCCGCCACTATCCCCACCGCTGTCGCTGCTTCCGTGATCACTGCTCGAATGATGATGAGAGCCCGAAGAAGAATCTATATCGTGATGTTTGTGATCGTGATGGAGTCGGTGGTCGTGAGTGGGCCTGGTATGCGAGTCCGTCGAAAAGTCAGAGGTCATCATAGAAGAAGACGTAGCCGAGCTAGACGAATGATGATGCTGTCTGGACTGTCTGGAATGCCTTTTGCTGTCACTTTTGCTCTTAACCCGACCTGGCTCACTTCGAATGATGAGCCAGATCATCGCAAGGATAAAACCAAATACAAGTATGGGCTCAATAAGCCATCCCATAGGGTGATCATTCCTCTCAACTAAAATCGCTGTGTATATCTTATCGCAGAATGGATTCTTTTCCTATCCTGCTTTCCTGATTCAGGAAAAAAAGGGGTTGACGGGACATGCGATAGGTCTGTATACTGTGTATATTGATATACACACTAGACACAGTGATCAAAACAAAAGCACAGTCAACCAGATGAAGGAAGACAGTTGAAAGGCAGGCATAGATATGGATGCATGGAAGCAAGCGTGGTGGCTAACCCGTAACGATTATAGTAAGGATAAGCTGCAGTGGTTATGGTCTGCCATATTTATGATCTACACAGGCAGTATGAGCGGCGTAATGCTGATTGGGCAGCAACAGAGTAATTTTATTAACCCGGTAGTAGATGCGTTTTTTCTCATTATGCTCCCGTTCCTAGGATTTCTTTTCAGCAGACGTTCCTTCCGCTACATACAAGAAGATTCCTACACACAGTTGCTCGCCTTTTATCGAAGGCTCCCGATTCCGAATGAAACTGTGATGTGGTCAAGACTGCAGCAATCTCTGATTGCATTCGCATATAATGGTTTTTTCTTCTACGGATCATTATATGCAGTCAGATTACACAAGGAAGGTTTCACATGGGATCAGTATTTAGCCTTTGCGCTGAGTTGCACAGGATATGGACTCCTGATTACGGGATTATATATTTACGGAGAGTTTCTCTTCAGTGGTAAAAAATATTTGATGCTTAGCTTTATGTTCTTACCGATGGCCGTTGTGATAGCTGTTCTGATCCGCCTCTCGGGTAATTATGGATTCTGGTATGTAATACACTACAGTAAACTGTGGGGCTTGTTATCTCCGATCATGTGGATTGCGGTGGTTGCAGGTTTGGCAACATTATGGGGGTTCAGTCGAGTGACGTTGAAGAAGCTTGCCGTGAGAGATCTGAGTTAGAAGGCAGCGGAATTAGTGATAAAAAGAATAAAGGATGAAACCGGCACGTTCAGGCAAGTGAGTGAAGTGTACCGGAGGGCGAGGTGCAAGATGTGAAGATACCCATTCAAATAAATGAGAATAGCGCTGAACCTTTGTATCACCAGATTGAGAACCAATTAAGGTCGTTAATTATAACGGGTCAACTGGGGGAGGGGACACATTTGCCGTCCATTCGTGAATTTGCCGGAGCGCTGAATTGCAGTGTAATTACGGTTAGACGGGTCTATCAGGATCTGGAGAATGAAGGCCTGCTTCGCACGAAGCAGGGGACAGGAACATTTGTGGCCCAGGTTGAGGCGGGAGAACGAGAGAACTACAGGCTGAAGGCAGCGGAGGAAGCGATGCAAGCTGCGGTGCAGTCGGGCAAAGCTGTAGGGTGCACAGAAGAGGAAATGGAAGTTTTGTTCCGGGAAGCCCTAAGAGCAAATTATTCGAAGTAAGGAGGGGGAGGTATGGTGGAACCTATAGCCGTTCAATTAAATGGTGTATCCAAGATGCGTAAACGCAGGGTTATTGGGCCGATTGATCTCACGATTCCGGAAGGATATGTGGTTGCCATTCTGGGGCATAACGGCTCTGGCAAAAGCACATTGCTTAACATGTTGCAACAAATTGTACTACCGGATAGTGGTGAGATCATATGGTTTGGACAGGAGAAGCATTCGGGGATACTTCCGATTGAGCTGAGACAACAGATTAGCTTTGTGGCAGATAACAGTGGTATTGAAGAGAATCGGATGACGCCGCAGGAGGCAGCCGATTTCAGATCACATTGGTACCCAAGGTGGGATATGAAGCTGTTCAAACAGCTTATAACAGACATGGACGTGCCAAGTGATGTGAAGCTGACCAAGATGTCCAAGGGAGAACGGAGGAAGTTTGAAATAGCCGCAGCACTTGCTGCTCGTCCTAAACTGCTTCTTCTGGATGAACCTTCGTCCGGTCTTGATCCTTTTGCTTGGAAGGTAATGGTGGAGCAGTTCCGTGATTATATGGAAGGTGGAGACACAACCATTCTGATTGCCACGCATATTGCAGATGAAGTGAAGCGGCTGGCAGATTACATCGTGCTGATGCACCGCGGGCAGGTTCTGGGTATGGCAGAGAAAGACCTAGTGCTTGAGCAGTGGAAGGAGATCTGGTACGAAGGGGATTTGCGGCCCGAGAATATTCCTGGTGTAGTTGAATCTTTTCAGGAAGAGAATGGTCTGATCCGTGTGATTACAACCCGGGTGAGCGAAGCGCAGGAGAGGTTGGAGTTATCCAATCACCGGGTGCTCAAAATTCGCAATTTGGAACTGGGAGAAGTACTTGAATATTGGATTGCCGGGTATGCACCCGTACAGTGGAGATAACCGAAGGGAGACGATTCTGAATGAACCGATTGGAACTAAAGCAAGTCGTCAAACAGTACGCAGACAAAACAGCTGTCAATGGAGTTACGCTTAATGTAAAAGAGGGCGAGATTTACGGATTGCTCGGAGCCAACGGCGCCGGTAAAACGACAACGATGCGCATGGTGCTCGGTCTGATCCACCCGGATGGCGGTAACATTTTGTACAACGGCAAGCCTTATAACACAGAGCTGCAACAGATTATGGGATATCTGCCTGAAGAACGCGGATTGTATCCGAAGGTAAAAGTGAGCGAACAGATTAATTATCTGGCACGCCTTCGCGGAATGAAAGCCAAGGATGCCGATGAGAGTCTGAAGTACTGGCTGAAGCGGTTCGAAGTGCCGGAGTATTATGATAAAAAGATTGAGGAATTATCCAAAGGAAACCAGCAGAAAATGGGCTTTATAGCCGCGGTGGTACATAGACCGCAGATTCTCATTCTGGATGAAGCGTTTAGTGGACTTGATCCAGTTAACGTAGAGTTGCTTAAATCAACGGTTAAAGAATTACGTGATGAAGGTACAGCCATTCTGTTCTCTACACACCGGATGGAACATGTCGAGGAGTTGTGTCGTCAGATCACGATACTTCATCGTTCTAACACGGTAGTGCAAGGTGAGATTAAGGAGATTAAGAGCCGTTATCCGCGTGAGCAAGTTTACCTCAGTACTCTTGGACAGGTAGAAGGACTTGAGCAGCTGGCAGGTGTGAAACGAGTGGAGCAAAACGAACGTGGATATCAGATTCAGGTCAGTGAGGTTGCAGCCGCTCAGGAGATTTTGAAAACGGCAATGGCACAGACCACCGTGGAGCATTTTGAGATCAAGGAACCAACGCTTAACCAAATCTTTATTCGTGAGGTAGGTGAGTCGAATGAATAAAATGGGCACAATTACAGGTTTCACGTTCAAAAACAAAGTAAAAACGAAGTCATTTATGGTTACTACCATTGTACTTGCACTTTTAATTTCGATTGGACTCAATGTTCCATATTTCATTACTTTATTCAATGGCGGACCAATTGGCGGCGGAGCTTCCGGTAAAAATCCTGTCAACATCGGTCTTCTGACAACGGAACAGCAGGATGTAGCACAGAAGCTGGAAGACTTCTCATCTGCTCAGGGAAATCAGGCGTATCGTTTCATCGTGAGTGGGGATAAGGACGAAGCTGCATTACAGGAAGATGCGAAGGCAGGCCTGATTGATGGTTATTTGAAACTTGAAACGGTAGTAGGACAGGAGTTCCCGAAGCCTGTTTTATATTCCACAGATGACATTTCACCTCAGATCACTACGGCTATTGAATCTGCTCTGCAAAGTGTGAAGCTGGATGTCGTAGTCAAGGATGTACTGACACCTGAACAGAAGGCATTGATTACGACACCTGTGAAGCTGACTGCGGAGAGTCTAAGCGCCGATGATGGTGAGGCTGGAGCTGGTGCGGAAAAATCAATGAGTCCGATCAACTATATCGTTGTGTACTTGTTAATCATCTTGCTGTTCACATCTACGATGATGACAGGTAATATGATTGCTTCCGAGATTACTGCTGAGAAAAGCTCAAGAATCATGGAAATTTTGATTACGAGTGTATCTCCACTCAGTCAAATGTTTGGTAAAATCATCGGTATCTTCATGGTAGGTATGTTACAGATCGGAATCTTCGGCGCAGTTATTGCGGGGAATATTCTATTACCTCACAACCGCGCAGTACTGGATGATTTCAATTTGAGTGTTAGCGACATTAATATTGCTGTAATTGTATATGGATTGATCTTCTATATCCTGGGTTACTTCCTGTACGCAGTGCTGTTCGCAGCCGTTGGTTCAATGGTCAGCCGTACGGAAGAGCTGGGGCAGGCAGTTCTGCCAATCACGATGCTGTCCCTGGTATCATTCTATATTGCACTCTTCAGCATCTCTGCACCGAATATTTTATTGCTCAAAGTTGCAAGCTTCATTCCGTTCACATCACCAACAGCGATTCTTGTACGGATCGGGGCAGGCGTTGCACCGACCTGGGAGATTCTGACGTCTCTTGCCATTCTGGCTGTATCCATTCTGGTCTTTGGCTGGCTCGCAGCTAAAATCTATCGCACGGGCGTACTGATGTACGGCAAACGTCCAACCTTCAAAGAGTTGTTTAAAGCGATGAAGGCGTACAAGATTTAATATTTCAAACGAAGATTGTTAACTTTAAAATAAAATGTCGATAACTTTAATTTAAAATGTCGTTTTCCCTTGATAAATCAAGATTTTTCAACAGAACCTCCGTAAATGCAGAGCGAAATTAGCTTTATAGTATTATGTCGTTTTTGTTGATTTTGAATAATTCATTAAATTCTCGACCTTTAATTTGTTATAACTCAATATTCCCTCCTTATGGTAGACAGTGGCAAAAGAGTCCATGTTACAATGGACTCAAGCACTGGATATAGGAGGGTTTTTTTGTGTGAATAGGAATATTCGTCCATCTGGGGTTGAAGTTTTTGTTGTAAAGACTGGACTGTGAGAGAAGTAAACATTTATGAGTGAGATCTAGCTCACCATCTGTGTTCTTTCAGAAACATTTCAAACTTTAAAGTGAGGGAATTCAATGAATAATTCGAAACTAGGGGATCAGTTTTAAAAAAGAGAGTACTATAGGACAGAATTATAGAGAGAAGTGGGAGAAGAGAAGATCAAGGAAACTCATAGAGATTTATTGTTCGATAGGTGTTATCTTAAGTATGATGAGGGATTTGAAAACAGCAAACGGCAATGATCGTTTTGTGAAGATAAGTAAATTAAATATTGATTTGCATTACATAATTAAGTTTTCCAAGAGAAATAAAAAGGATCTTGCTTTAAAAGAAATAAGAGAGCTTACATTAATATTTTTGCTTAGAATCAAATCAGGTTCAATCTTTGTAGGAGATGTTATCATATTCCTAGAAAGAGTAGAAACCCTGTTAAAGAGTTCAGTGGATCTTAAAAATGATGAGCATAGCCTTAGTTAGAAAAGGAAAGTTAGCATTAAAAGTATAAAAAGCGTAACTGATGGTATCAGTTATGCTTTTTATGTTTTACACAAAATTATACTTAGTTCATATGGATTAATTGAAGATTATTTCTGGATTCCTCTCCAAAATACTTTCCAAGTTTCTTCTAATTTGTTTTCATACTCATCACGAGAAAAGTTTAACATCTGAAAGATCATTCCATCTATAACACACATAAATGAAGCGATAACTGTATTAGCAGGTATAAATCTCTCAGGTTCACTGTCTATAGCTTTTCCGATAATTTTTTTTATTTCCTCTTCAGTCTGTTTGTAGAGTTGAACAAATGTCCCCCTGAATGGATCTGGAGGGAAAAGAAAATATCTATTGATAAAGTGTCCAAGATCATTCTCGTAGACATATTCATTCAATGATCTCATTAGCGTGTATAACTTCTTTTCTACGGAAAAACTCGAAATTTCATCTGATTGATCACGTACAAAATTCATATAATCATTAGTAACATAGTCACATACAATTCCAAACAATTCTTCTTTACTGGAACAATAGGCGTATAGTGAAGGAGCTTTGATATCCACTTCAATGGCAATTTCCCTCATAGAGGTTTGTTCATACCCCTTTATTGCGAATAAATGAAGAGCACTTGTTATTATTTTATTTCTCGTTACTTCACCTTTATTCAAAAAATTCTCCACCTCAGACTAGTTTTAAGCCTACAATACTTACAATTATACCACCAACCATGATTAGCTTGCTAATGTTTCTAGGCTCTTTGAAAACAAACATGCCTAAGAGCACACTTCCTGAAGCACCAATACCAGTCCATATGCCGTAACCGATACTAAGAGGCACTTCTTTTAAAGACACGGATAGAAAGATGAAACTGGATAGCATAAAAATAATAAAGAGGATGGTTGGCTTCAGTTTTGAGAAGCCCTCTGTGAATTTTAAGCTTATTACTCCACCCACTTCCATCAAGCCTGCAATCACCAAAAAAAACCAACTCATACTAATTAACTTCCTCTCTTTCAGGCTTATTGGATATAAATTTTAAACCCATAATGCAAGTGATTAATGTAATGACAAAGAAAATTTTAAGTACACTCACTTCATCTCCAAGGAACAGCATTCCAACTGCTGCGGTTCCAAATGCACCAAACCCTGTGAAAACTGCATAAGCTGTGGATATGGGCAAAACACTTAAGGCTTTGGAGAAGCAAAAAAAACTAAGTGCCATCAGTATTAAGGTTGGTATAACCACGCCTATTTTAGTGAATCCATCCGAATACGACAGACCTAACGCCCAACCGACCTCTAAAAGTCCTCCAATAATAAGATAAAGCCAAGCCATAGTAACTCTCCTTCTGTTTATAAAATTCTTAAAATCTAACTAACGTTAGTTAGATTTTTTAATCCTAATACAGATTTATGATATATGCAATATGTAAATGACGTATTATTCTGAACAAGGTAGTGAAGTATAAAACGTAGATAAAATGAAAAAAATAGTATAAAAAACACTCTTGCTAAAACAAAAGGTCACGATTACAATGGAAGTGTAAGTTAAGGATAGTGATTGTTTAATTACAAGCTAGACCTGCTTGCACATCAAAATTAATTTACGCCATAGTTGCGTTTATTTTTGATGTGCAGACAGGTCTTTTTTATTTGGAAAATAGGGGGGAATGAGATGAATATCCTCAAAATTTTGAACAATAATGTGGCAGTTACTCACGACAAAATGGGTCAAGAAATTATTGTAATGGGCAAAGGGATCGCTTACCAGAAGAAGGTTGGCGATAGTCTGGATCAGCAAAGTATAGATAAAATCTATTCACTTTCTAATAAAGATGCCTTCGTGAAATTCCAGGAACTTCTGTCCGAAATTCCTATCGATTATTTTGAAGTGGCGGACCAAATTATAAACTATGCGAAGTTAACGTTAGGTAAAAAACTCAATGAGAGTATATATATATCGCTCAGTGACCATATTTTCTCGACGATAAGTCGATATAAAGAAGGAATATCGCTTAGAAATGCTTTGCTTTGGGATATTAAACGATTTTATGCAGACGAATTTCAGATTGGTTTGAAGGCGCTTCAATTTATTAAGGAATCTTTCGATATTCAATTTCCTGAAGATGAAGCAGGTTTTCTTGCATTGCATATTGTCAACGCTGAGACTCCCCAAGAAACTCAAGACATTTACAGAGTGACCAAAATCATTCAAGAGATCAGTGATATAGTTAGATATTTTTTTCAAATGGAGTTTGATGAACAATCCGTAGCATTTTTTAGATTTGTCACTCATTTGAAGTTTTTTGCTCAGCGATTAATCAGTGGAAACTTGCATGAGAGTGAGAGTGATACAGATCTATTAGATGTGATCAAAGAGAAACACCCGAATTCTTACCAATGTGTGGGGAAAATCGAAACTTATATTAAGAACAACTACCAGTATAACTTAACAAACGAAGAGAAATTGTATCTAACTGTTCACATCCAACGTGTTGTGCACAAAACAAATTCATAGCAGTTTTCATTAAAGGAGGTGAGGTTTCTTGCAACGCAGGATGGTGACATTAAGTTGGCCAAACCCTTCACTAAGCTGTTTCAGCTAAATTTGGAGGAAAATAAAATGAGAAAATATCAACAGTTGGCCGAGGAAATTGTAAAGACAGTGGGTGGTTCTGAAAATGTTCTTGATCTCACTCATTGCATGACCCGGTTGAGATTTCAATTAAGGGACGATTCCTTACCCAACGATGAAGTATTGAAGCAAATGGATGGCATCGTATCCGTTATGCGTTCTGGTGGGCAGTATCAGGTTGTAATCGGCAATCATGTTTCCGAGGTGTATTCGGAAGTTACCCAACTAACTAAAGGGGGCGAAAAACCAACTGCCCCAATAACAGATAAAGAGATCAAAAAGAAGAAACCCTTTGATGCCTTTATTGATGTCGTGTCCAACTTATTTCAGCCGATTTTGGGAATTCTGTGTGCTGCAGGTATGTTAAAAGGATTTAATATTTTGTTTAACGCGATGGGGCTATATACAGCTGATAGCGGAGCATACATGATCATCAATGCTATGGGAGATGCATTGTTTATGTTTCTTCCTGTGTTTTTAGGATACACATCTGCTAATAAATTTAAAGTGCAGCCTTTTACTGGGATTCTCATTGGACTGGCCATGTGTTACCCTGCTATTCAGTTGAATACCTTGGCAGCAACAAAAGAGCCACTGTATACATTATTTAGCGGTACAATTTTAAGCTCTCCTGTCTATTTGGATGTGTTTGGTATTCCGTTGATTGGTATGAACTATACATCAACTGTACTTCCAGTCATCATCGTCGTATATTTTGCATCAAAAGTGCAGCGTGTGTTGGACAAGATTATTCCAAGTGTAATCAAATTCTTTATTGTACCGATGCTCACGGTCTTTATTTCTTTAACCTTGGGTTTTTTACTGATAGGTCCTTTGGCAAACTACGGATCAGAGCTTATAGCACAGGGAATATTTGCTGTTCGAGATGCGAGCCCATTAGTAGCTGGATTTCTACTGGCATCCCTATGGCAGATTCTTATGGTATTTGGCCTGCATTGGGGAATTATCCCCGTCTATATTAACAACATCACAAGCTTGGGTTTTGACAACGTATTAACTATGGCTTTTGCCACCACGTTTTCTCAAATGGCTATTACTCTTGCCGTCATCGTTAAAACAAAGGATAAAAATTTAAAGGCACTCGGCATACCGGCAGCTGTATCCGCTCTATTTGGTATAACAGAGCCTATTGTTTATGGAATTACCCTTCCGCGAAAAAAATTGTTTATCATGAGCTGTATTGTTTCAGGTATTGCTGGTGGGTTCTATGGCTTCTATAACTTCAGAGAGTTTACCTTTGGAGGACTGGGCATATTTGAATTTATGACCATGTTTGATCCGGAGAATCCAGGAATCAGGAACCTCATGATCGGTATTATTGGTGTTGTTTTTGCTATGGTAGCTTCGTTTGTTTTAACACTTTTCTTGTTCAAGGATGATAAATCCCAGCCAAGCTCTGGCAAAACGATAAACGTATCATCTACACCAGAATCCAAACCAGAGTTGAAATCTGAGAAAAAGCATACGATGCATAGTCCTATGAACGGAGAAGTCGTTCCTATTAAAGAGGTTCAAGACGAGGCGTTTTCGCAAGAACTTTTGGGCAGAGGAATCGCGATTAAGCCTGTGACCGGAGAACTATTTGCACCTTTTGATGGGAAGGTTGTTACATTGTTTCCTACAAAACATGCTTTTGGATTAGTGTCAGATGAAGGAATGGAAGTCCTTATTCATATCGGATTTAATACGGTTCGTCTGAAAGGTAAATATTTCGAGACCTTCGTACAAGAGGGAGACGTTGTTAAACAAGGACAGAAATTGGCTGAATTTAATATTGCGGAGATTGAGAGAGAAGGATATTCGGTTGAAACGCCAATGATCGTTACAAATACAGATAGTTATCTTGAGATTATTGAAACTAAAGGAAAACAAGTAAATGCAGGGGATGTTTTGCTTACAGGTTTGATTTAACAATTTTATCTTAGCAGGAGATGAGAGAAATGGCTTTTAAAGACGGATTTTTGTGGGGCGGAGCAACCTCGGCTAACCAATCTGAAGGAGCTTACAATGTAGACGGAAGAGGCATAGCAAATGTTGATTTATGTCCAACAGGTGATATCCGTGACAGTGTTCTTATGGGTAAAACGAAGATGTTTGATTTTGACGAGAACTATTTTTACCCTGGCCAAGCAGCAATCGACATGTATCACTATTACAAAGAAGACATCGCATTGTTTGCAGAAATGGGATTTAACGTATATCGGTTGTCAATTGCTTGGAGCCGTATATTCCCGAATGGGGATGAGCTGGAGCCAAATGAAGCTGGACTCCGGTTTTACGAAGACGTATTTAAAGAGTGTCAAAAGTATAATATTAATCCTCTGGTGACCATTTCCCATTTTGACGTTCCCATGCACCTTGTTAAGGAATATGGTTCTTGGCGTAACCGAAAAATGATTGATTTCTATGAAAGATTATGTAGGGTGATCTTTAAACGTTATAAGGGCTTAGTGAAATACTGGATTACGTTTAATGAAATTAACATGGTTTTGGAAGCTCCATTTTTATCATCCGGATTGTTCATAGAAGAACACGAAGATGCGGAATTAGTGAAATTTACAGCCAGTCATCATGAGTTGGTGGCCAGCGCGTTAGCTACAAAAATTGCCCATGAAGTAGACTCTGAAAATATGGTGGGATGTATGCTAGCTAGCATTGCCCCATATCCCAGAACATGTGATCCAAAAGATGTATGGAAAGCCAAACAGGTTGAAAACCAGAGCTATTTTTTCATTGATGTTCAGGTTAGGGGTGAATACCCGGCATACACCCTTAAAGAACTGGAACGAAAAAATATTGTTCTACCATTCAAAGAAGGTGATCGAGAGTTATTGAAACAACACACCGTTGATTTCATAGGATTCTCGTATTATTCCTCCAGCGTAGTCAGTGCTGATTCGACACTTACGGATACAATAGGAGGAAACCTATTTCCAAGTTTGCCGAACCCGTATTTAAAGTCTAGTGATTGGGGTTGGCAAATTGATCCGTTAGGATTACGAATTACAATGAATAATATCTATGACCGTTATCAGAAACCTTTATTCATTGTTGAAAACGGCCTAGGGGCTGTAGATGTTCCTGATGAGAGTGGTTATGTAGAAGACGATTACAGAATTTCATATCTAAGTGAGCATATTCGTGCAATGCGGGATGCTGTAGAGTACGATGGCGTAGACTTGCTTGGCTACACCGTTTGGGGACCAATTGATATTGTAAGTGCAAGTACAGGTGAAATGAAAAAAAGATACGGATTCATCTATGTAGATCGAGATAATCAAGGTAAAGGAACACTGAAGCGTTCGAAGAAAAAATCTTTTGAATGGTACAAAAAAGTGATTAAGTCAAATGGTCAAGATTTAAGTGTGTAGCACTAATTTAATGATGAGAGGATAGATGAATATGGCGTCACCATTTCCGAAGGACTTCCTGTGGGGCGGTGCAGTAGCAGCTAACCAGCTTGAGGGAGCCTATAATGTCGATGGTAAAGGTTTGTCAGTACAGGATGTAACGCCAAATGGGGTTACAACACCAAGAACAGAAGGTCCCACCGAGGATAATCTGAAATTGATTGGTATCGACTTTTATAACCGATATAAAGAGGATGTTAAACTGTTTGCTGAAATGGGCTTTAAAGTGTTCCGCACATCCATTGCCTGGTCTCGTATTTTTCCCAAAGGAGACGAACTGGAGCCAAACGAGAAAGGTCTGCAATTTTATGATGATCTGTTTGACGAATGCCATAAATACGGTATTGAACCGCTCGTGACGATTTCGCACTACGAGACGCCGTTGCATCTGTCCAAAACGTATGATGGATGGGTAAATCGTAAAATGATTGAGTTCTACGAACGTTATGTTACGGTACTATTTCATCGTTATAAAGGTAAAGTCAAGTACTGGCTGACGTTTAATGAGATCAACTCTATTGTGGAAGAACCATTCATGAGTGGTGGTATATATACACCAAAAGAAGAACTTTCCGACCAAGACTTATATCAAGCTGTCCATCATGAACTTGTTGCAAGTGCCCTTGCGGTTAAACTGGGCCATGAGATTATGCCAGATGCGAAGATTGGTTGCATGGTGCTGAGTATGCCAACATATCCGCTCACGCCAAATCCAGACGATGTTGTTGCAGCGATGCAAGCAGAGCAGCAAAATGATCTTTTTGCGGATATTCATGCACGTGGCTATTATCCGAAATACATGAATCGTTATTTCAAAGCCAAAAACATCAATATTAAGTTTGAGGATGGGGATGAGGAAATTCTCAAACATACCGTAGATTTTATCTCATTCAGTTATTATTCAAGTATTTGTAAGAGCGGCGATCCAGAGAAGGGTAAGGAGACTCAAGGGAATCTGTTTGCAGGTATCGAGAACCCATATTTGAAAGCGAGTGAATGGGGTTGGCAGATCGACCCTCAAGGCTTGCGCTTAACTCTCAACAAATATTGGGATCGTTATCAAAAACCATTGTTTATTGTTGAGAATGGTCTAGGTGCGATCGATCAGCTGATTACGGATGAAGACGGTAATAAGACTGTCAAAGATGATTACCGTATTCAATACATGAATGACCACTTGGTACAGGTTGGAGAAGCTCTCGAGGATGGTGTGGAAGTAATGGGATATACATCTTGGGGCTGTATTGATCTCGTAAGTGCGTCTACAGCAGAGATGAAGAAACGTTATGGCTTCATCTATGTAGATCGTAACGATGATGGCTCCGGAACACTGGAGAGGTATAAGAAAAAGTCCTTCCATTGGTACAAAGAAGTGATTAGAACCAATGGTGCAAATCTTATAGGAGTTACCAAGAAATTATAATTCATAGGCAAAACCTTAGGCAGGTAGCATTGTAACCTGTCTTGGTTTTGCTTTTTCCTAGTTGTATGGGCATATATTGTTTTCTAGTCAGTTTCCTACTTGAAGAATGAACACTGAATTCAGCCCTTTTATATAAACAAGCAGCTGCATGGTATTCATATCAAAAGAATTAGATTACAATGAAAGATACACTACAACTCTAAATGGACTTTTGATAATAACTTCGCATTATACTACTACAATAATTGTTAATAAACATAAGGAGTATTACGATGAGCGAACAGAAGAAAAAAATCATAACAGCAGCCAGGAATTTATTTCACACCAAAGGGTTTTCTGAAACTTCAATGAACCAAATTATTGAAGCTTCGGAATCTAGTAAGGGTAATTTATATCATCATTTTAAAAATAAAGAAAATCTCTTTGTTTTCATCCTTGAAGAGGATGCTAATCATTGGCTAGAAGATTGGAAACAGGAAGTTGAAAATACACAGGCTGATTCCGATCATATTTTATATGTTCTTGCAGATTATATAGCCAAGTCTAGAGGGAACCTTTATTATCATAAAACAACCGCAGAGTTCTACAGTAGTGCATTTAAATCAGATGAGATCACGGAAAAAATTAAGGAAATAGACAAGTTATATCTTGATTTTTTTGTTAATATCATTAAAGAATGTCAGGCAGTAAACCAAATTAATCCAGGTGAAGATCCAAAATTGTTAGGATATTTTCTCATGTCCTTGTTATTTATAAGTAATGACTATAAACATTATAGTGATGATGTTGAAGTAAAAGAGAATAATTATAACAAAAAAGCCATAGATATTTTCTTGAAGGGCGTAAATTAACAAAATTATTTCAAAATTAAAAATAAAATTGATGTATAATTTTTTTTGTATTATGATTAGACCGAACGGTCTGTCTGTAAAAATAAAGGAGGAGAAATAATGAATCACAATCATGTCATTATTATCGGAAGTGGTGTAGCCGGGATAGCCACAGCTTTATTCTTGAGAAAGGCAGGAATTGCAAGCACTATTTATGAAGGTAGAACAGCTGAATTAGAAAAAGGGGCTGGTTTTTTACTTACTCCAAACGGTGTAAATGTCTTAGCCGAGATCGGATGTAAAGACAAAGTTATTGCAAATTCAACGATTATCAAAAGTATTTATCAAATAAATAGTGAAAATGAAGTCGAATCAATAACAAATAATTACAATGAAAAGCACTATAAATCCCCAATGATCAATGTCATGAGATCCAACATTGTTAAAGTTCTCTTGGAGGAAGCTCAGCATCAAGGAATCGAAATCAAGTATGATAAAAAGCTGATTACAGTAAATCAAAGTTCAAAATCAGTTGAAGCATTTTTTGAAGATGGAACCTCTGTCAAAGGTGATATTGTTGTCGGAGCAGATGGAACTTTTTCTAAAACGAGAGAAGCCGTAGCATCTGACGCTAAATTGGATTATAGCGGTATGTGGGGACTGCAAGGGGTATCGTATGTTGATGATTTCGAATGGGATGAATCAAGTGGTTATTTGTACTACGACAAGAATCTGTCCTTTATCTTTGGGCAAGCTCATCCTACAAACAAGATGAATATCTTATGGCAAGCATTCTCAATAGCTCCTGAGAAACTACCAACAAAAGACTTTGAAAAAGCCTCCACACAAACGATCAGAGAATTATTAAACAAAATGATGAAAGATTGGAAAGTCACGAACAATCTGTTTAAAATTGTTGAAAACACAGAGCAGATTTTCGCTAGAAGTATTCACGAAGTGAAGAATTTACCTACGTGGTCAAAAGGTCGCGTTGTTCTGGTTGGGGATGCTGTGCATACAGCTAATCCTTTTGTAGGTCAAGGAGCTTCATACAGCCTTGAAGATGCCATGGTCTTAGCAAAAAATTTAAGAGACCATGATTACCGGGATGCGTTTTACTATTATGAAAAGGACCGAAGAAAAAGGACAGAAGAATTAAATGCTTTGTTCCTGAACAAACACATGGAGTTTAATATGGATAAGAAGATTAATGAATACAAAATTACATGGGAATAAGTACGTTCTAATATATAAAATCAAGCACCTACAGATTGTAACATGCACTAATTTACTCAACATGTTAGCCATCTAATTAATCTGGTAGGTTACAAAAGCAGCTATTATACTACCATACTAATAAAAGTCGCTATGATATAGCGGCTTTTATTTTGATAAAAATGAACGAATACTCAAAGATAAAGGGGTTTTATAATATATGTTACGAAAATATTTAACCATCGGAGAGTTTTCGAAGTTAACGGATCTTCCTAGTCGAACACTCCATTTTTACGATCAGAATGGTGTGTTAAAACCGGTGAAAGTCGATCCGCAAACGAACTACCGATACTATAGTGTAAGTCAAATATTAGACGCTAATTTAATCAAGGCCTTTAAATTTTTAGGCGTACCTCTTAATCAAATAGAAGAAGTTCAAACCTATACACCGGAGGAGCTCCTTCGATTTCTAAACAAACAAGAAGATGTACTTGAGGATAAAATCAGACAAATTAACGAAGTTCAAAAGAATTTGCAAATAATGAAGCAAAATTTCACACAACAATATATAGAGTCTGCAAGTAAAGAGGTATACATCAAAACATTTGAGAAGCAAAATTTACTGAAAATAACCATTAGAGAATCATCTGAAATAGGCGTGTGGAGTCAAGTACTGAATAATGTTGTTCAATCCCATGAGCAATTCCATAAGCAAACTATATTTGGAGGTGTTCTTCCATTTGAATCCTATCAGTCCTATGAAGAAATTAAATATGACAGCATTTTTATACCTGTTATAACTGAGATTGAGGATAAGTATTTACCAAGTAATATAGAGCGGATTACATTAGAAGCCGGTGAATATGCGGTAATTACATTCGCAATTCATTCAGATGATTTTATGGAGATGTACAATAAATTGAGAAACTATGTAGAAAAACATAAATTAAACGTTGCTTCTCATATCTATGAATATTTTTATCCGTTAAATTTCAAAATGAATAATGCATCACGTTTTGATATTGAATTTAAAATTAAAATTTTAAAATAATCTTCTTGACCCTACACTAACTATAACCTTTAAAGTGTTCGATAGGCACCTTAAAGGAGGAATTGTTTTGGATAGGAATACAAAAATAGTATTATCCATTTTGTTAGGAAGTTTATTTATTGCTTTTATGGGAATAGGGTTGGTTATTCCTGTTTTCCCAAAATTAATGGTCGAATTAAACGTTGGTGGAAAGACGGTTGGTTTATTAACAGCCATGTTTGCTTTAACCCAATTAATTGCTTCGCCCCTTACAGGGAAAGCGACAGATTACTTTGGTAGAAAAATAATGATTGTAATCGGTCTATTTATATTCGGTGGATCAGAGCTACTATTCGCCATCGGAGATAATGTCACTGTACTATACATTTCAAGAGCCTTAGGTGGGATTAGTGCGGCATTCATTATGCCAGCGGTATCTGCATTTATTGCTGATATCACTACAGACGAAACAAGGCCCAAAGCATACGGATATATGTCGGCAGCAATCAGTACGGGTTTAATTATTGGACCAGGTGCCGGAGGGTTTTTGGCAGATTTCGGTATTCGGACTCCGTTTTATGTCGCAGGATTGTTGGGAATTTTAGCAGGGGTTTTTGCATGGATTATTTTACGTGAGCCTAAAAGACAAGAAACATATGAACCCAAGATTATGAAAAGTAAGGGGAATTTACAAAAAATTTTAATGCCAATGTTTTTAATGGCTTTTATTGTTATTTTCATCTCAAATTTCGGATTAATGAGTTTTGAATCCTTTTACGGATTATTTGTCGATGTGAAATTAAATTTTACACCAAAAGATATTGCAATTGCGATTACTGGTGGTGCCATTGTTGGTGCAATTATTCAGATTACTTTGTTTGAACGATTAACACGTTGGTTGGGTGAAATTAAACTTATCCGATATGTGTTATTATTGTCGGCAATTAACGCGGCAGCCTTCCCGTTTTTAAATAGCTATGTCGTCGTACTTATATCAACCATGTTGGCGTTCATCTTCTTTGATCTGGTTCGACCAGCCGTTACCACGTATTTAGCAAGTATAGCTGGACCAGACCAAGGGTTTGTAGGTGGGATGAATTCATTTTTTACCTCCTTAGCCAATGTCATAGCTCCAATTATTTGTGGGATTTTATTTGATATTGAGATTGCATATCCATTTTATTTAGCAGCTATTACAATCGCTTTTGGATTTGTATTAGCGATATTTTGGAAAAAACCATCTAAAGTAACTCTTGGAGTCCAAGTTTAAACTCACATCTTACCCTTTAAATTGCTTTGATCTTATTCCTTAGGTCTAGCGTAGTGTAATGCTCTAAATGCTTGCCATTATATTCAGTAATTCATCTTGGACGAGAAGTGATGGATTTTCTCAAAGTTTAGCAAAGATGGCTGCAGCCCTCTTCTTTTGGTGTTAGCCTGGATTCGTTTTAACGTTGGATGAAAGAATGGGTGCTACTCTAAAAGAGGGGGCACCTTCTTTTTATTCGTAAGAAACAGGCCGGGGATAAAGATCAGTGCCAGAATGATCGCGGCTATAAGAAAACCGATATGGTACGCCTGCAATTGATTTGCAATGGTTGGATGCAAGCCTTGTATGACTGTAGCAACAGCCGTCGGAATAATGGCTGAGCCGAAGCTTGAACCGAGGTTTTCAATGATATTTATCCCAACACCCGCTTCCGGAAGTTGCTTGCTGCCTAGTCCAGTGTACGCTTCGCTCATTAATGGAAGACTAATGCCCCCAACGCTGGCACCACGAATAAATAAGATTACTGAAATCCAGATCATACTTGTATGATCTGTGATGAAGATAAAAGGAATGGACCCAATAAGGGAAAGGAAAAGACTGACGATCAGCACATATTTTGCACCAATGCGGTCGATCATTTTTCCAATGAAAGGTCGGGTGATCAGCATACCAACGCCTTGAGGGATGAGTGCAACGGCTGTTTCAATGGCTGTGAAGTGTCGAAAGGTTTGAAAGAACAGAGGGAGTATTAACAACGGACCCATGATGGCGATATTTGCGAAGAATAGCCCGGCACTTGAGGCTGCAAAGTTCTTATGGGTGAACAAATTCAGGGGCAGAACGGTTTGATTCATTTTAATACGATTATAAACGAGATATAAGAGAGCCGAAGCGAGGCCTATCCCCATCCACAAGATGGTCTCCTGATTGTTGAAAGTGGCATAATCCGTTGCTTTGGTGATTCCGTATATTAAAGCTATGCTCATAATGGATAAAACGATAATTCCAAATAGATCGAGCTTGCTCTCTTTGTTAAAAGGCTCGTAGTTTGGAATCTTTCTGATCATTAATGGTGCAGAAATCAATACAACGAACACGTTAATGAAAAAGATCCACGGCCAAGATGCGACTTGAACAATGAACCCTCCGAGGATGGGTCCCAAAATAGGACCAAAGATCATAGGAGTGCTTACAATCGCCATGACTCTGCCTAAGTACTCTTGTCCGGTTGTCTTAACCAAGAGGGTGAACATGAGGGTGGTAATGACTCCGGCACTAAATCCCTGAAGCAAACGGAAGAAGATAAAACTGGATATATCCCAGCTAACACCTATTAGTAAAGAGATTACGCCAAAAGCAATGACCGCTCCAATGAAGACCTTTTTGCTATTAAATTGATTCATAAGCCAACCAGATACCGGAACTGCAATCGCAAGGGCTAAAATATATCCTGTAATGGCCCATTGAATGGTGCTTAATGTGGTATGAAAATCTTTTGTGAGTTGACTTACAGCGATATTCACCATTGTAGAATCTAACATAGGAGCGATTGCTCCAAGAGCAATGGCCCAAGCGGTAATCAGGATATGTCTAGGTATGCCGGTTTCTTTTACTTTGTTTGTACGCATATTACACTCCTTTAATCAATATTGTTTCCTCGTCAACTAAAAGTTTATCTACATTTTGTTTCCTTGTCAACAATAAAAAAGGTGTAAAAAAAGCATCCGTATCTCTTTAGAGAAGGTTGCTCTTGGTTTTATTCTTAATTTATAGTTGTTTCACTTCATTATATCTAAACCTTGTTTCTTTATTTCAGTGTCCAAATGTTTACTGTACAGTTCAATGAAGTCCAGCATGTGATCGAATTGTTCTTCCGTTACATGCTTGAATACGGATTCATCTCTTTCCTGAAACTCTTTATGCAGTTTCTCGTGAATGTCAAATACGACTCTGCCTTGCTGGGTGAGTTTAAAAAAGACTTCTTTCTTGTTATTCGTTTTCTGATAGTCTTCGATCAGGCCTTTTTCAATGAGTTTCTTCGTTAATTTACTTATAGCGCCCTTGGTCATATACATGGACTCCGCCAGCTTGGTTACATTGGAATCTACATTTTTCTCTATAAATTCAATGCAATGGACTTCAGAAGGCTTGTACCCTTGAAGACTGCTTTCCATCTTCGATTTATTAATCCAGACTAACTTGTTAAATAAGTCCCTGAAATTCAGCATAACCTGTTCTTGCTTGTTCATGGTTAGTCACCCCATACGAGTAATATGATAAAGTGAGACAGAACATAGAAGCACCATCTTACATAGTAGTACGTGAATTAATATCACTAACAACGTTTATCTCCTACGATAAACTATAACCTTTTATAAGGTGAAATCAAATGATGGGATTCTGGGAGTCATAATTAGTGAATGTATTTTCAAAATGGATGGGACATGTAACTGAAATAGGTGCCACTCGGCAATGGAGTGGCACCTATTTATCTTTGATTTGATGAATTGATCCGATTAATTAAAGCAAGCACGATTTGCTAAATAGACTGCATTCCTTTTAAAAATACAATCTATTTAGGGAATTCAATATAACTACAATAGTTAGAGCCTGTATATAGGGTCTGAGCTGCAATCTTGTATTTGGATGTGGAAGCCCAAGGTTCTTTCACATTGGAATGTACATGGTAAGCAGGAAAATTAGAAGAAGATACTTCTGCTCGAATAAAAGAACCTTTTTGCAGTTCCCACGCTGTTGGCCACATCTCTATAATGACCTGTACAGGTTGGTTGGGTGTATAATCCACGGGTTGATCAATGTTATTCCGATATCTCAGAGAAGTTATGCCATCGACGATATTAAAACTTTGACCATCCGGAAATACCTCGCAGATCTTCACACTAAAAGCCGTATCCTCCGCATCTGTACTAACCTCTAAGCACACTTTAATACCGCCTGTTATTTGTGTATTTTCATCCAGTACAGCAGAGTCAAACCTCAGGACATCTTGGCGATCAGAAAAGTCAGGTTGGGCCAAACTACCATGTGGTGCACCCTTAAACGAAGGCATGATCCATGCGAGTAAGGCACTTCCTCCATGGGTAGGTACGGGGGAGGAAGGGTCGTATACATACTTCACTGTTGACGGTTGCGATGGCTTGTCGGTTAGTTGCTGTTCAGGATTATTTGAAAAGTACAAACGCCAGGTTGTATCCTGATCCGTTATGGACTGACGTTCTTCCCACCGAGAAGCTCCAATACGATAAAAGGAAATTGGGCTGAATGTGCCAGGGTTCCCTTTTAAATGTATATCAAACCATTCCAAGGCCGCTTTTATTCGAAAAGCTCCCAGAAGGTTAGCATCAGGATACGTTCGTTCACCTGGTGAATTCCCGACATGATCCCAAGGGCCGACTACAAATCTGCTTTTACGTTTTACGTGATCTTGAAGCAGGTTGTAGCCTTTGAAGGCTCCCTCCAGATGATGGTCAAACCATCCCTCTACCATAAACACTGGAATATTGATCTTGGCAGGAATATTTAACAGCTCTGCCCATATTCCATCCTGCCAGTATTTTGATTCAAGGCTCGTCTCTGAAATATAGCTTTGGTAGAAGGGAAGGGTACGGCCCAAAAGTTTCTCGTCTGCTTGGTTATGAGGCAGAATGCTGAGAGAGTCTTGATACAGCTCGCCTGCATCGGTCGTCGTTTCAACCCCGGAATTCGCAAACGCCCAGGACGTATATATGTCATGCCGAAACATACCGTTCATATACATCTGTCCGTAGCGATCCACTCCAAAAAGATCTAGAAATACGGTTTTGACTTCTTTAGGAAACGAATCAGCGATAATCCAGGTTGTAAATGAACAGTACGATTGGCCGAAGAGTGCAATGTTTCCATTTTGGAAAGATTGCTGGACTAGCCATTCCAATGTATCAATGCCATCTTCACGTTCATTCACAAAGGGAGACCACTCCCCTTCGGAAAGTCCTGTTCCTCTACAGGATTGAATAACTAGAACATAACCATGCCTGACGAATTGTGTATAGGTTGCTTCAAGCAAGTCTTGGTTATTGGGATAGGGATTACGTACGAGAATGCATGGCCAAGAATCACCTTGATTAGGCCGGTAAATCCTAGTATGAAGCTGAACGCCATCTCGCATCGAAACCATGGCTTCACTCATACCGTGGATTTCATATTTGCAAGGTGGGTTTTCCTGTTCGATCGTTTTAGTTAAACCTTCCCATTGGGGATTTACTTGGAATGATCTCATTTTTTTACACCTTCTAACGAATTTATTATGTGGTCATTCTTTTTCTGAATTGAATAGCAAATGCAAGGCAAAGGAAACCAATTGTATACGCTACCACGTTCAAAATCAATGAGGCTGAGTAGGAATGGGTTTGATCAAACATCGATCCATGTATATATACAGAAACAGCATTGGCAAATGCACCGAACATGAGAATAATAGAAAGGATTTGACTATAGTCTTTCGTTCCGAAAGATCCACGAATCAATAGAGGGATTGCAGTAAGTACGATGGCTTGTCCCATCCCGCTCAGAAATCCAGAACCATTCAAAAAGACTACATTGTTGAATACGCCTGTACTATACCATCCAGAAGCTCCAAGGAGCGTGAAAATAAGTAGTACAATGACGGGTTTAACATGATCCAACATAAAGCCCATAAGCAGTTTACCAATGGCGGCTCCAATAAGCAGGGCGGACATCACACTTGCACCTACTTGTAAACTGAAGTTTAAGCTTTGAATAAGTGCCGGTACATGTTGTGCCAGAGAGCCAGCTGCCTGAAAACAGATAATAGCTATGATAAAGCTGTAAAAGATAGGTGTGCGGGATGCCTCTTTTATCGACAGACCGTTCGCTTCCACATTGTTGACTGCTTGATTTGATTCAGCTGCTGTATGATTCGTTTCTGCACCATAAGGAAGCAAACCGTTTTCAGGTTTGAATTTCATCAGAAGGGCCGTCGGTAAAAGCACGACAAGACATATAATGCCTACGATGATATAAGTTGTTCTCCATCCATGTTCAAGAATAAGATGACTGATTATCGGATTAAAGAACGAGCCTCCGACAGCGGTCAGCGCACCTGTAATTCCAAACAAAATCCCCAGCTTCTTCTCGAACCAGTTACCGAGCAAAATAGGGATGGAGATCACAATGGAGATACTCTGCACGACTCCCAAGACTACTTTGATCCCGTAGAAAGGAGTGACACTTTGAATGAATGAACATGCTATAAAACAAAGGCCTGTTATTCCGAAAGACAGACTGAGCAGCAGTTTGGTATTGACCTTTTTAAACACTGTACCAGCAAACAATAAAGAAACTGCACCGGCAATCCCGCCAAAGGTTGCGTTGAGAGCGATTTCAGCACGCGTCAAATTTAAATCTGTGCTCATCCCTCCCCAGAATAAACCGGCTGTATTGATTGTTAATCCGAAACCAACGAAGGATATAATACAGCATCCCAAAAAAATGACCCAAGCATAGTGAATTTTCATATTGTCCCCCCTGATGTGTGCACACCCTATCATTCCACTATATGGAATGGCATTCAACTTAATGATTAGAATTGAATTATCATTCCGTATAATGGAATGGTGTTCTTGAATGTGGAATGGGTGTGTTGTATGATTGGAATAGTAGCATACGCTTACATTATAATCAAGATAAAGATTAACGATGAAAGGTGCCTTATTAATGACCAATAAATCTAACGTAACTTTGAAAACATTAACCATTATGAAGGCTTTCATTGATGGACAAGCGGTATGGGGAGTCAATGATCTTGCACGATATCTGGAAAGTCCACCTAGTTCCATACACCGTATTTTAAAGACATTAAAAGAAGAGAACATTTTACAGACTATCCCCGAAACGAATAAGTACACGATTGGGAATGAGTGGGTACGACTTTCATCATTTATTAGTGCTAATTTTGGATTGAAATCCGTAGCTGAACCTTACCTTAAAACCTTGTCGCATGAAGTGGGACAGTCCGTGTATTTGGCACAATATCAAGAGCAGTATCAGAAGCTATCATTCATTTTAGGTATTCATAGTTCCAACATTCTTCAGTATCGCTTAGAGCTCGGAGTGCTTCAACCCATTCATATTGGAGCCAGCGGGAAAGCAATTTTAGCATTTTTAAAAGATGATCAGATTAAGGAAGTATTAAATCAGGAAGGTGTGCCATTAGATGAAGCAAAGCAAATTATGGTGGAGATCGAGAGGATCAGAAGTGAAGGATACTCCTATACGTTCAGTGAACGTAAAAATGAGTCGATCGGATTCGGTGCTCCTATCTTTGATGCCGCGCACAATGTAGTCGGAAGCATTATTTTCGCAATCCCGTTGAGCCTGTATAAAGAGGAAGAGAAGAGTGTTATGATCGACAAAATTTTAGAGACATCCAAAGAAATTTCATATCATCTTGGACAAGTAAGATAAAAAAGTAGATGGTCTATCAGATTGCCAAGAAACTGAACATTCCAATGCATACAATCTGACGCGCATGTTAATTATAACCTTTAATAATGAAGTTATGTCATCCGAGGAATATGGACTTCATTCGGAAAGGAGCATGCGACGTGCCTGATTGGTTAGAGGTTATTATACGAACGATTTCTGCGGTAACTATGCTGTTTCTCATTACGAAGATTTTAGGTAAGCGGCAGATCTCTGAACTCTCCTTGTTCGAATATATAACGGGTATCACGCTCGGGAACCTGGTAGGTTACATCTCTTTGGATACCGACACAAGCTGGTATTTGGGCTTTCTTGCTGTGCTGGTGTGGGTTTCTTTCTCGGCAGGTGCAGAGTACCTAACGATGAAAAGTAAAAAGTTTCGAGATATTGTGGATGGAAAATCAACGATCCTTGTTGAAAATGGAGCTGTTATTCAGAAAAATCTGAAAAAGGAACGACTGACGATTGATGAGTTTTTGGAACAGCTTCGTAAGAAAGATGTTTTTCGGGTGGCCGATGTGGAATTTGCGGTAATGGAACAGAGCGGAGATATTAGTGTGTTATTAAAAAAGGAATATCAACCTCTCACCGCGGACATGTTGGGGTATCGTCTTTCTTCGGAAAAGGAACCGCGAACGATCATTATGGATGGTCGCATTCTACCTGAAACTTTAAATTCTGCTGCAGTGAGTGAGGATTGGGTCAAAAAAGAACTGCGTAAGCTAGATCTGACCTTAAGCCAAGTTTCGATCGGTCAGGTGGATAGTAAAGGAGAACTGACCGTGCAGACCGGAACGGAGGCTTTGCCCAAACCAGCCAAATCAAATCCAAATGATCAGATCAAAGACCTGGTACAACGATTGCAGGACGATTTAATTATGAGAAAACAACTTGCAGCGAACGACAAAGATCGTCTTAAATATCAGGAGGCGTTAGATCAATTTCAAACGGCAATGCATGCTTATCAAAAAACGAATCCGTCGTGAAAAGGTACATAACAAAACCATTTGAAACCCTGGCTAAAGCCAGGGCTTTTTTTATAAACTATAGTAATCTATGAATATTTGGAAAATTTTCTGGAACGAACTTCACATTAGAACGTAATATAGAAGGTGAAAGTGATCTCGTTGATCTTTGTCTACATCAAAAGTGTAGAAATTAGAAGAAGAAGGGAAATACATAATATATGAAGCAATGGAAACGCGTACTCTTATCTCTTACCGTCTCAGTAGGATTGCTCGCATCAGCAGTTCCGGCAATGGCTGCTCCGCAAGACACGGCTGTTAAAATCGATAATAAAGCTGTTACATACACTGCGGGTGCACCAATTGTTGAAAAAGGAACGACTCTCGTTCCACTCCGTACAACGCTAGATGCACTTGATGCCAAACTGGCGGGTACAACCGATGACAGTATCACAGCAATCGTCAATGGCAAGACCATAACGCTGAAAAGCAAACTTGTTCGCATCAATGGTGTTACTTACGCACCAATTCGTATCGTTGGCGATGCCGCAGGGTATGAGGTTCGTTGGGATAAGGCTACAAGAACTGTGTTGCTCGTATCCAAGGGTGACGGCACGGTTGAAACCGCTCAAAACGGTGGACGCGGCTTCATGTGGGAAGTGCAGAATAACGGCAATACCGTATATTTGGTAGGGTCGATGCATGTAGCAGACAAAAGTTTTTATCCATTGCGTCCTGAATTTGAAGAGGCGTTTGCTGAAGCTGACTATCTTGGCGTAGAAATAGATCTGAGTAAAGCGGCAGACGAAGAGCAACAGAAGTTGGTGTTAAGTCTGGGTTCATATCAGGATGGCACAACGTTGAAGGATCATATTTCCAGTGAGACATACAGCAAGCTTGGTGATATTTTGAAGAAAAAGGGGTTAGAGCCTAATGCGTTTGATGCATTTAAGCCTTGGGTGGTGGAAACTACGCTGGGAAGTCTGAAGATGTCATCAGTTGGACTGGAAGCAGCGTCCGGTGTAGATTTGTATTTTATTCAAAAAGCGATTGAGCGTAAAATCCCTGTCATTGAACTTGAATCCTACCAGTCTCAATTAGGAATGTTCGATAATTTCTCAAAAGAATTACAGGAAAAAACATTGCGTTCCACAATCGATAACTTCGATGTACTGGACAATTCCGCGAATCAGATGGCTGAGATGTGGAAAACAGGTAATGACGAGCAATTGCTGGAGTTGACCAACACCTTCTCCGATGATGAAGAGTATAACAAAGCGATGTTGATAGACCGCAATATCGGTATGGCCGACAAGATCGATGGTTACCTAAAAAACGGCAAAGGCGAAGAGTACTTTATCGTAGTTGGAGCAGCACACTATTTAGGGGACCACGGGGTTGTGAAGTTGCTAGAGGATAAAGGATATAAGGTAGAGCGCAAGTAAGGTGAGTACTAGGTAGGTAAGGTATCTGTGGTTTACTCTTTATGATTCACCTTAGTTATTTCAATAAAAGGAATGCACGTAGGAGCCCTTTCAGACGCTTAGTTTGAAAGGGTTTCTTTCTATGAGTAGGTGTCTTTATTATCTAATGATGATTGGTCGGTTACAGTTGGTGGAGAGTGAGGGTAGTGATAGACTGTGCTAATCTTTAGCTTGATATTCATTTGGATAAAAGTGGATAACTGAAATTAATAAATAAAACTTTACAAGTGGAGTCGATACGTGGTATATTCTTATTCCGGCCAAGAAAACACAGCTTACATGGTGCGGCAAGCAAATGAAAATAAGCTTCGAAAGAAACTTGAAAAAAAAGCTTGCAAAGTTGGTTCGGACATGATATTATATAAGAGTTGCTGAAACGAACTGGTTTCGGTAGCGAGAACAAGTTTGATCTTTGAAAACTGAACAACGAGTGAGTAAACATTCTGCTTGCAGAATGAACAAATGAGATTTTTAATCTCGTCAGATTCAAAATGAGCTTATCGCTCTTTTCAATACCCCGATGAGTTTCACAGCGTTTAACGACGCTGACGGAATTCATCTTTATTGGAGAGTTTGATCCTGGC
>NZ_JACLIC010000012.1:0-179190 GCF_019748695.1 Paenibacillus cucumis (ex Kampfer et al. 2016)
TTAATTTGTCCTTTACAAGGGGTACATTTTAGTTAGGGGACATCCTTTTTTAATTGAACAATGAACTTCTTCTTTACATCTAGCACGCCTTACACAGAACGCTTCAAGAAAGTCACAGCCATAATATAGTTGCTCCAATCATCGGAGTCACGACCATACTCACTTTCAGCCATAGTGCAGGCACACGTTTCGTAAATTTCGCTCCAACGTATGAACCGGACATCGTGCCGATTACAACCAGCAATAACAACTGCAAGTCCAGATAACCGATCCTCATATATCCGGCTCCGCCAGCCAAAGCTATGGGAATGATGACCAACATCGTTGTTCCAGCGGCATATCTCATAGACATATTCAACAACAGCATAAGTCCTAATTGGATAAAGGGCGTGGAGCCAATACCGAACAGTCCGGATAACATACCTGTAACTACCCCAATCAATAACGCATATACCCAGTAACGCAGACCTTTTCCGAGTACGACAGTCTGTATTTCAGAACCAGCAGGGCGCCGCGAAACAAGAATCAAGCGAAGCCACAGCGCGAGTCCTGATGCAAAAAGCATAAAAGAAGTCAGCATACCAAGCCGATCCTCAGGAATATAGGATGACCATCCCGAGCTGACCCAGGCTCCTGTTGCACCGGCCAGACCAACGATCACACCGGTTTTGAGCATTGCATTACCTTCCCGGTAATGACTGATTGAACCCGAGAGCGAGGAAAAAAACATCGCAGCAAGCGCCGTCCCGAGAGCAACATGAATAGGATATCCGAATGCAACCGTCAGGATCGAGATAATGAAACCGGAACCGCCTGCGCCAACAAAACCAAGAAGAAGACCTAGCAAAAACATAACAAGCACTATATTTACCATTAACATAAGATGTCTCCAAACTCTTATTCCCCCGAAAACCATGTCAGACGTTTTCTTGACGAATAGTAATATGAATTCGATTATATCATGCATGAGCAACAAAAGCGGGGGAGTTCGCGTCTAACCCTTCATGAACTATTGAATTAAACAGGGAGTGAAATGAATTGCGTTTAATGTATAAAACCATTGCGGCGGCAGCGTTCGGTTCTATGTTGATCTGGGCGGGGAGTGCCAACGCGGAAACCACCTTTGTCGACCTCCAGCATACGCAATGGGCCAAGGATGGTATTCAGTATATGGCCAAAAGGGGCACAGTCGCAGGTTATGGCAATGGCAAGTTCCAGCCGCAGACATCCGTAACCCGAGGACAGGCCATTACCTTCTTGGTGCGTGAACTTTATCCGGATCAGCTTGAACAGCCAGTGGAAAAGCTGAAATATACCGATGTATCGATAAATCATCCTTTTTACCGTGAGATTGCCATCGCTGAGCAGCATGGGCTGGCTGGTGGATTTCCAGATGGCTCCTTTCGGCCTAATATACCGATTAGTCGGGCCGAAACAGCAGCTTTTTTGACGCGCGCATATCCGCTTCAACAAGGGACTGTGAACGCTAAGTGGACCGATACGGAGAAACATTGGGGGGCGGCGCCGATCCAGATTATGAGTTCAAACGGACTCGTTGGAGGTTATCCAGATGGGACGTATCAACCTGATCGGACGGTGACACGAGCGGAATATGCCGTATTCATGGCACGTGTCATTCAATTTGAACGTGAAGCGGCGATTCAGGCGAAGGATTGGGACAAGCTCATTTCGTATATGACCGTTAGCGAGCAGGTAGGTCAGATGCTTATGCCCGATATCAGACAATGGAACGGCAAAGCGACAACGACTGTAAACGAGGGATTGAAACTTAACCTTCAAGATCAGCATGTGGGCGGACTTATCCTTTTTGAAAAAAATATCGTGGATGCACAGCAGGTTACAACGTTTACGCATCAGATCCAAAACCAGACTGGCGATATCCCGCTATTTATTGGCATCGATCAGGAAGGAGGGGTGATTCGTCGTATTCCTGGCGGCACCAATCTCCCTGGACAGATGGCGCTAGGCGCAACGGGTGATCCTACACTGGCAGAAGCAGCCGGACGACTGACTGGAGAAGAGTTAAAAGCGCTTGGTATTCAGGTTAATTTTGCGCCTGTGCTTGATGTGAATAGCAATCCGGAAAATCCCATTATCGGTATGCGATCCTTTAGCTCGAATGCGGAGCTGGTAACCCGGCTCGGCCTAGCCATGATCAAGGGACTTCATCAGTCGGATGTTGTTGGAGGCGTGAAGCATTTTCCAGGGCATGGGGATACATCCGTTGACTCTCACCTGGGATTGCCTGTGCTTACACATGGACGTGAGCGACTGGACGCGGTGGAGTTAAAACCGTTCAAGGCGGCAATGAAGGAAGGTGTCGATATGATAATGACGGCACATATTGCCTTTCCGGCGATAGATAACGAGCAAGTAACCTCACGCAAGGACGGTACATCGGTTCCGCTTCCAGCTACACTATCTCGTAAGGTGTTAACCGGCTTGCTTCGTGAAGAGTTGCAGTATAAAGGTCTGATTATTTCCGATGCTTTCACGATGAAGGGGATTAGTGAGCATTTTGGTGAAACGGAAGCCGTTAGGCGTGCCGCTGACGCGGGTGTAGACATCATACTCATGCCACAAGATGTGTCCAATGCACATCAGGCACTCATTCAAGCTGTGAATAACGGGACACTTTCTAGCGAACGGGTGCATGAGGCGGTAAAACGTATTTTGACGGTAAAATCGAAATATCATCTGTTTGAGTCTGGTCCGTCCCTGACACAAAAGTTAAATAAGTTGAAAAGCATCATCGGATCTGATGCTCACCTTCAGGTGGAGCGTAGCATTGCGGAGCGGGCGGTTACTGTTTTGGCTGGAGCGGATGGCAAGAGCGTAGAGACAATTCGAGCCAGTGATCGAGTCGTCATCGTGGCTTCTGATGCCGATCAGGCTGAGCAGTTGCAAAAACAACTCAAGCAAACCGCTGGTAATGCTTCCATTGAAACGGTGACGGTTGTTTTGAATTCGAATAATATGAAAACAGTGCTCCAGACCGTAAACAAGGCCGACTATGTTCTTATGCCTTCGTATCAATTCCGCAACGTAGCAAGTCAGTTTCGTTGGGAAGAGATGCAGTTATTCATCAACGAACTGAACCAACGCCAAGTGCGTTATACGTTGCTGTCTCTTGGCAATCCCTATGAGATGCTTCATTTGCACAATGTACGTTCAGCCCTTGCTGTGTATGGTAAACAGGAGCCCAACACGCTTGCTGCTATCAAGGTACTGCTAGGAAAACTTGAGGCAAAAGGCAAACTTCCAATCGATTACGGACAGTCCGGCGAATAAACCGAATCGGATCACATTAGAAAAGATCAAGTTTCATCGTCGAAAAACCTTGCCCCTGACTAGAATCAGGTAGCAAGGTTTTTTACGCTTTACAGTGTGGCAATCGCTGAAGTTATCCACGCGTTGCCTTATTCATATCTTTGCTCTCGTAGACGCCATTTACCAGGCCTGATCCAATTATTCCGTACCACGAACGATGGGATTCTCCAATTCCACATGCCCCATCAGGCTCTCGCTTTCTTTCCCATCTACCAGAAGCTGTATGCTTTCGATTTCTTTAAACTGAAACATAGTTTGTTTCAACGTATCCAGGAAAAGAAGTTCGCCGCCAGAACCGAGCCTGGCTTCGTCGGGAATATGAATGTTTAATGTAAGTGCGCCATCTGCTTCGTGAAACTCAAGTGATTCCAGCCCGATGTCACTCCACAACGAGATATACTCCGGGTCATCCGAGCGCTGCATCACATCAAACGCTTGTGTATATTTCTCGTTATTGTTTGAAAATTCAATTTGAGCTTTTTTGGTTTTGACTTGCGTGAGTTCCGAGTCCACATAACCCACTTCAATTTCCTGTGATTCTTTTTTCTCGGCATCTGGTGCAGAGGGGGAAGAGCCGTTAGATGGAGTCGTATTAGGTGCAGGCTCCGCATTTCCAGGGTCTGTAGCCGGTTTATTGCCGCAACCGGCAAGGATGAGCAATACAGCCGTAAGGTAGAGCAGGAGCATAATATTTGTCTTTTTTTTCATCAAAGCACATCCTTATCTTCACATTCAGTTCTCAACTACATTCACTATTCATTGCGATTGGTGTAAAAACTCCTTGATTCCATCCACGATAGCCTGAGCTGCTTTATTCTGAACACTGTCGGAAAGCATTGCTTGTTCTTCAACGAGATTGCTTAGAAATCCAATTTCAAGCAGTACAGCGGGCATCGTTGTATTGCGAAGCACTTCCAAATTGCCGTTCTTAACCTTGCGATCCTTAAAGCCTAAGGCTTCTATGAGATGTCTGTGTACGATATCTGCCAGTTCTTTACTGCTGCTTCGTTTGTAATAGTACGTCTCGGTGCCTGTGGTCTGTGGTGAGGCTTTCACGCTGTTTCCATGGATGGATACAAACACATCCGCGTTTAACGTGTTAGCCAGCTGCACCCGCTCTGGGCGGGTAGGGTAAACGTCTGTGTCACGTGTCATTACAACTTCAATATCCGGCTCCTGAATTAGAAGAGCTTGAACTTTGAGAGCTAGCGGCAACGTGAAATCTTTTTCTTGTGTGTTGGAGATGCCGATGGTGCCTGGGTCTTTGCCACCATGCCCGGGATCAATGACAACGATTTTTTTGCCACCTTCATTTCCAACGGGGCTGATTGGAACGCCGATCGTAGGTGTAAGCACTAAGTCAAGAATTAGTTTGCCACTGACATATTGAGAATTGACCTGCACATCGCTCAAATTATTCAACTCAATGACAACTCTAACTTGAGCCGGATCATTTTTAAACAGGGCATATCGAATTTCTGTTACATTTGAAATACCGCTAACATCAAGCTTACCCATCGTGCCCTGCTGTAATGTTGACCCGATATCTCCAAAGGTGGTATTCGGCAAATCAACCACGATACGATCAGGATTGGATAGTCTGGTGATCTGTGGCGTAACCTCTTTGTCAACAGATACAACAAGCTGCTGATTAGCAAAGCTGAGATCATTAACTTTGCCCCATACGATGTTATTTCCTACGCCTGGAACAGTGGGTGCAGGGGATGGCTCAGCAACAGGAGGAACTTCAGTGCTTGTCAGGCCAACAATTTTTTCTTTGTTATTCCAGCTTACGGACAGTCCCATCTCTTCACTAACAAAACGAAGGGGAACAACGACCGTATTTTTGATTAATTTCGGTGCCGTGTTCAGAGTTACTTTTTCATTCTGAACCCTAGCTTCTTTCTTGCCTACGTTGAGAGACAGGATCTTGGCATTTTGTTCAATGCTCACATTCTGACTCTTCTGATCCCATTTCACCTTGAATTTCAAATTCTCAGCAACAACACGAATGGGAATCATGACATTGTTGTTTACATTGACAACTTCGACATCTGACGGCAACACAAGCTCCTGACCGTCCAATATAATTTTAGTTTGCGGGGCAGCTTGTCCTACATTGGGCAGGACAATCAGAAAAAATAAACTGAACAAGAGTACACTTACGAATTTTCTCATTTCACACCTCAATTTAATTATGCTTGTGACAATATTCTACATTTATGCGAATTGTTCCTGCTACGTGCTTCATTCTTTTTTAATAAATTACATCCTATTTTGACGTAGCAAGGGAAGATGTGGAGACCAAGCTACGACAGGAATTATGAGTTAAATACCGGCTTCTCGCGATGCGAATATTAATGAATTTGGATGAAAATGACATTGACAGTCAACCATTTTTCCAAAATAATAGAACGTAATTGAATACTGGTACCTTTAATTCAGTCCAGAGAGGCTGGCAAGGGCAGCGGATTTTGTAATCACGCGAAAATCAGAGTATTTCCTGCACAGGGATGTTCTGTGTCTTCGCGCGGGTTATGATGCACAAAGAGGCTACTTGTCAGCGTATAAGCGTGACGAGTGGCCTCTTTTTCTGCTTTTTTTATGGTATCAGAACACTTTAATTTGGGGGTATTCTGATGAGCAAACAAGATCAAGAGTTTTCATGGCAAGAGGTGCCGAAGGCACAGCGCAATCATTTTTGGAAGACGTTATCTGTCATGCTTGGATTCACGTTTTTCTCGGCTAGTATGCTGGCTGGTGGAACACTCGGTGTCAGCCTCACCTTTATGGAATTTATGGCAATCGTGCTGGCAGGTAATCTGGTGCTTGGCATCTACACCGGGGCACTGGCGCATATCGCTGCCAAGACAGGATTGTCCACCCATTTGCTGGCGAAATATTCGTTTGGTGAAAAAGGATCTTATCTGCCTTCGTTCTTGCTCGGTTTTACACAGGTTGGATGGTTCGGGGTTGGGGTAGCGATGTTTGCCATTCCGGTTGCCAAAGCGATGGACTGGAACGTATACCTGCTTATCGTTGTATTTGGTCTGGCGATGACCGCATCCGCGATATTCGGTATGAAGTCTCTTGTTATTCTTGGTTATATTGCAGTACCTGCCATAGCGATTCTCGGAGGGTACTCCATGTTTGAGGGAGCTGGCTCGCTGGGCGGGCTACAAGGGTTGCTGGATTACACGCCAACACAGACGCTTACCGCGGCCGCAGCGCTCACCATTTGTATCGGTTCTTTCATAAGCGGCGGGACGCTCACGCCAGACTTTGCACGTTTCTCCCGGACGTCGCGGCAGGCGGTTACGGCGACGGTGATTGCATTTTTCCTCGGTAACTCACTCATGTTCTTGTTCGGGGCTGTCGGCGCAATGGCGTACAATCTGGCTGACATATCAGAAGTTATGTTCCTGCAAGGGTTACTTATTCCAGCAATTATCGTACTGGGCCTCAATATCTGGACAACCAACGACAATGCTTTATATGCTTCGGGTCTTGGTTTTGCCAACATTACGAAAATATCGAAAAAATTCTTTGTTATCGTTAACGGAATCATCGGGACCGTATTTGCGATGTGGATGTACAACAACTTCGTGGGTTTCCTGAATGTGCTCGGCGCAGCAATTCCCTCGATTGGAGCAATCATCATTGCGGACTATTTCATTGTAAAACGCAGAACGTATGCACCATTTGCCGACATGAATTTCAAAAAAGTAAACTGGGTTGCTATGGCAGCATGGGCCATTGGCGTAGCGTTTGCACAGCTCGCTCCCGGAGTAACACCGCTTAACGCGCTGATCGGTACAGCCGTGGCGTATGTAGCTCTCATGGGCATCGTGTCCATGACATCATCCAAAGAAAAGGGGAAAACACATGATTATACAGAACGCAAAATTGCGGGGTAAAGAAGGCCTCTGGAATATCGTCGTCAGAGACGGGAAGTTCGAGCAGATTACGCAAGATTCACAGCCAGCTTCGGATACAAATGAAGAGACACTGGATGCAGGCGGAGCACTGGTGTTGCCACCATTCATTGAACCACATATTCACCTGGATACAACGCTGACAGCAGGGGAGCCGGAGTGGAATCTGAGTGGTACGTTGTTCGAAGGTATCCAGCGCTGGTCGGAGCGAAAAGCATTTCTGACCCATGAGGACGTGAAAACACGTTCCAAAACAGCTTTGAAATGGCAGATGGCGCAAGGCATTCAGCATGTGAGAACACATGTGGATGTGACAGATCCAAGCCTGATCGCCGTTAAAGCGATGCTTGAAGTGAAGGAAGAATTGGCACCGTACATCGAGATTCAATTGGTTGCTTTCCCGCAGGAAGGCATTCACTCTTATCCAAACGGTGTGGAGCTGCTGGAAGAATCACTTAAAATGGGCGTGGACGTTGTCGGCGGCATTCCGCACTTTGAGTTTACACGTGAGTATGGCGTTGATTCCATGAGAGTTGCTTTTGACCTGGCTGAAAAATACGACCGTCTCATTGATATTCACTGTGATGAAATTGATGATGAGCAATCCCGTTTCATTGAAGTTGTTGCCAAGGAAGCGTATGAACGAGGGCTAGGCTCACGTACTACAGCAAGTCACACCACTGCAATGGGGTCATACAATGATGCGTACACGTACAAGCTGTTCCGGCTGCTCAAGATGGCGAATCTGAACTTTGTATCCAATCCGCTGGTGAACATTCACCTGCAAGGACGCTTTGACACGTATCCGAAGAGAAGAGGACTCACACGAGTGAAGGAACTGCAAGAAGCGGGCCTGAACGTCTGCTTCGGACACGATGATATCTTCGATCCGTGGTATCCGCTAGGTACAGGTAATATGATGCAAGTACTACACATGGGCATTCATGCTTCACAGCTGCTTGGTTACGACCAGATTGTGAATTCCATCGATCTGATTACGAAAAATAGTGCCAAAACACTGCACATTGAAGATCGTTACGGTATTGAAGAAGGCAAGCCAGCAAACTTCATTATTATGGAAGCAGAGAATGAATACGAAGCGGTGCGCAAACAGGCAGCGGTTCTGTACTCCTTCAGAGAAGGACGTAAAATTGCGGAAACAAAACCGCGTGATACATCCATTATTCTGGATGGTAGCGTAGAAAAGGTTACCTTTAATAAATAGTGTGAAAGTTATCTCCTTGATACAGGTTTAAACCCTCTATGTTCTAGGGGTGTTGACTCTGTATCAAGGTTTTTCTTTTTGGGATCGAAAAATAAATAGGATATATTGTAATAATTTGAATTTACTTCAATATAATCATCGTTTATACTAGATTCAACCCGGGCGAAGTGCTAGAAACATCATAATGATAGAGTTTAATCTATTCATCTATGTAAGCGCTTTTATCGGAAGGTGATTTTGGTTAAGAGAGGAGGCAGAGCGAAGTACGGCAGTAAGCCATTTCGATTGAACCATAAAGAATATGATGTTAACCAACTAACTGGAGGTGTATTCATGTTTAAATCCAAGCTCATTAAAGCTGCCATGTCTGTTGCTCTTTTAGGTTCATTATTCGCTATTCCGCCACTGCCTTCTGCGACTGCAGCCGATGCCCGCTGTCCTAACGGTTATGTAGGTCTGACTTTTGATGACGGCCCTTCCAACAATACCAACAATATACTTAATGCACTGAAACAGTCGGGTCTGCGCGCTACCATGTTTAATACCGGACAAAACTCGCAAAACAATCAAGCTTTGGTTCGTGCGCAGGTATCCGCCGGCATGTGGATTGCCAACCATTCCTATACGCATGCCGATATGACGAAGCTGAATACTTCTCAGATGGCATCTGAGATTACACGTACACAGCAGACCATTCGTTCCATTACCGGTTCATCACCTTCACTCTTCAGACCCCCCTATGGTGCTACCAACGCAACGGTGAAATCGGTCATCAGCCAGAACGGTTTGAGAGAAGTGTTGTGGAATGTCGATTCACAGGATTGGAATGGGGCGAGTGCCTCCCAGATAGTAGCTGCGGTGAATCGTATGGCAAGTGGAGATGTTATTCTGATGCATGATCAGTACCAGACAACACTTCAGGCTATTCCTCAGATTGCTCAAAATCTGAAAAACCGAGGCCTGTGTGCCGGTATGATCTCTCCATCCACCGGACGAGCTGTTGCACCGGATGGGGCAACCAACAATCCACCCGCAACGACGGTAAGAATCGAAACAGAAAATATGACCAAGAGCGGACAGTATACTGGCAATATCAGCTCTCCGTTCAACGGTGTTGTCTTGTATGCGAATAATGACGCTGTGCGGACGACGCATAACTTCTCAAGCGGGACGCATTCATTCGCATTGCGAGGAGCGTCGAATAATGCCAATATGGCCAGAGTGGATCTAAAGATTGGCGGGCAGACGAAAGGTACGTTTTATTTTGGAGGCAGCAGTCCCGCAGTGTATACGCTGAATAATATCAGTCATGGCACCGGAAATCAGGTGATTGAGCTGATCGTAACAGCAGATGACGGTACATGGGACGCATATCTCGATTATTTGGAAATAAGTTAGTTTGTGAATCAACCCGTTTAAAGCGGGGCACTTTACCGTTAATGTTAATATGAATGGGCTATTTCAATGACACGCACTTGGTAGTGTGTTGTCAGCGAAATAGCCTTTTTTGCGTGTTTTGCAAGCGGAGATAAAAAAAGTGAAAACAAAATGTGACCAAATGTCGTCCGTAAAAGTGTTTAGGGTATAAAGGAGGGCACAACAACCATGCAGCAAACCATATCCCAACCAAGTGATGAAGTCACGAACATCTATGATACATACGCGGATACGCTGTTCCGGATTGCAATGGTTCACCTCGGCAGGCGGGAAGACGCGGAAGAAGCCACTCAGGATACGTTCATTAAATGGATGGAAAAAGCGCCTGCATTCAACGATGCGGAACATCAAAAAGCATGGTTGATCCGGGTGATTACCAACCATTGCAAATCCCTGCTCCGTAAAGGCTGGCGTAAACGGGAAGTCAAGCTGGGAACCGTGGAACCCGTCATGATGGATAATCCTGAAGATCAGGCTTTGATTGAACTGGTGTTGTCTCTGCCCGTGAAATATAGATCGGTAGTTCATCTCTATTATTACGAAGACTATGGCATCCGGGATATTAGCCAGATTTTAGAGATTAGTGAATCAGCTGTGAAGATGAGATTACAACGGGGGAGACAACTATTAAAACTGGAGCTTGAGGGGGAGGAACAACCATGAACGAACAACAATTCAAAGAACGATATAAGAAAGCGGTGGATCAGATGAAACCAGATGACCAGATGAAAAAAAGAATCGAACAGAACGTGAATGTCCAGCGTCAACCCACGAAACGTCCTCGTAAATCGTTGTACATCGTCGCAGCAAGCATTGTTGTCGCCGCCAGTATCGGACTTGCAGCACCAACCGTCTGGCAGCAATGGGGTGGAACGACTGCACCTGCAAAAGAGACTGCGTTAAATAATGGAGAGGTCAACCAAGGAAAGGTTACCAAAGGAGAGACCGCGATCAAAACTGAAAACTCAAACATTGTTCCCGTCGAGATTCCGAAGAGTGAGTTACCCAGTGATGATAAGAATGTTAAAGCAAGTATGATCGGATTAGTTGTTTATCATGGTAACGTCTACACCGAATCTGCGACAACGGTGGATGCTGCAGATGCCTTGGCGCTACGAGGTGAGAAACTGGGCAAAACGACTGGTGGCATCCATGAGCTAAGTGGTAAGGATGACTACAAAGAGCTGGCCTCGACGATTGGTACAGCAGATATTTACACCGTGAACGGATACGATTCTGATTTTCGGATTATGTCTTATACGGAAATAGACGGACAAGTTTACGCCCAATTGTTCGATAAAACCAATGGTATGTCGATTAGCAGCGGCACCGATCTAATTGGCAAGCTTAACATCGAGGGTCATGTGACTGCAGCGCAGTGGGAGAGCTTCGATAGCTGGAATAATGGGCTGGGGCAGCTACAGCAGCTTCCGGCAGACGAGTCACTGAACCGTTTTATTGAAGCATTGTACAAAGCAACACCGGTTGCAACAAGTTCTGAACTGGAAGAACGTCTCTATGGCAAAGAAGATCGCAAAATAATTTATTTGACCCTGAAAGATAAAACAAAGGTTCAGCTTGTGTTGTTCGGTGAGGAAGGCATGGTGCGTTACGGTCATGTACCTGTATTTTTTGAAGTAGAGCAGGGGGCGTTTCAGCAATTATGGAACAGTCTTAAGTAATAAAAGAGCTGCTTGGGTGAGCAGAATGAGCTATTCAGTATGTAGAACGAGTTACAGTATAAAAAGAGAGCAGCCATCTGGCTGCTCTTTTTTATGCATATATGGTCGAATAGTCAGCAAAATGGTTCTCAATGAAGACCTAGAAGGTTATACACTTCTCATGTAACAGTCTCATGAACTGCTTAAGGGCACTGCTGACATATCGATTTTCACCACGAACAAACGTGGTAGTGGTTGGTGTAAATACATCAGATAGATTGTGTAACGTGTATGCCTCAGGTTTATTGTGAACAACGCTACAGGGCATAATTGTCACAGCGATCCCGGATTCTACACAGTTAAGTAAATTTTCCATTGTACTGACTTCAATCAATTTTTTGGCCGAAAGTTCTTCTTCCGCTAAAAATTTTTCTGTAAGCTCACGATACGGGCACCCTTGGGGAAAGACAACCCACGAAAGCTGACAAAACGATTCCAGAAGCGTATCCGTTCGTTTCGAGATGATGTGAACCGTATCCTGCATCTCATATTCCACCTTTAATCCTTCCTTCACGCAGGCCCCGCTAATGAAAGCACCATCCAGTTCAGAAGACTGAATTTTATGCCTTAGCACTTTGGGGGAGGTGGCGTTCACCAGCGAAATGGACACGTCCGGATAAGTCATCTGATACTCATTCAAAATCTCCATGAAACGACGTGAAGCGGCGGTTTCGACGATTCCGATTTTCAACGTACCCGATGGTTCCTCCGGATCGATCATCTCTTGTTGCAAATCATGTAGCAGACCTCGAATCCGTGCCGCATAAGCAAGAAACTGCGTTCCTTTTTCCGTGGGTATCACCCCTTTGGAAGAACGGTTAAACAATTGAACCTGGTATTCTTCCTCCAGTTTTTTGATCCGTGTTGTGACATTAGACTGGGCATAGTTTAGTTCTTTGGCTGCTTGTGAGATTTTGCCCGAGCGTCCAACGGCCAGCATAATATCAATATCAGATAGTTCCATGACAGCCTCCCGAACAGCAATTTTTAAGCGGAAAAAGAACGATAGTTCTTCGTCACTTCTTTAGGTAAAGGTATCACTCTGAGTGATATCCTTATATATTCTAATCATTTTACGATATGTCTTATCCGTTCTACAATAACTTTAATTCAAACAGAGAAGAGGAAATGACATGTCTAAAATCAATTTAAATTTGTTTCAACCTGCAACGATCAACCAATGGAAGCTTCGCAACCGTATCGTCATGGCTCCGCTCACTAGAGGTTTTGCATCAGATGCGGACGGAACGGTAACCGATGAAATCGCTGCTTATTACGAACAACGAGCTAGAGATGGCGTGGGTTTGATCATTACGGAAGGGATTAATCCGATGCTTTCAGGCAAAGGAACCTACGGGGTACCTGGATTATATACGGACGCACAGACCTCTTCTTGGAAAAAGGTAACGGAAGCTGTTCATCGACACGGCGGTACGATCATCGCACAATTATGGCATGTGGGTCGCCTTTCGCATTCCGACTTAATCGGAAGGAAACCCCAGGCCCCTTCAGCCATACAAGCGGAGGGGAAGGTGCATAAACTTCACAAGCCCTATGAATGCCCACAAGCCATGACTCAAGGGGAGATCGAGAATGTTGTCTATCATTTTCAGATGGCTGCGCGCACTGCTGTTTTAGCGGGGTTTGACGGGATCGAGCTCCATGCAGCACATGGGTATCTGATTGACCAATTCATCAATGAGCGTACGAACAAACGAACAGATCAGTATGGTGGCGGTCTTCAGGAGAGACTTCGCTTTTTGAGAGAGATTATTGAGGCGGTGAAAAAAGAAATCAGCGTAGAACGCATAAGCATCCGGTTTTCCGAAAAAAAGGATGATGATCCTTCTTATTCATGGGCCTCTAGAGTCGAGACTTTCCACGCCTATCTGGCGCTGTTTCGTGAAACGGGCATCACCATTCTGCACCCTTCAACCGAAAGTTATGCAAGTGTCTGGTTAGATGGACTTAACTTCCATCAGGCCATTCGGACACAATGGGAGCACATGATTATCGGAGTAGGGAATCTCAGTCTGGAGAGGGCGGAAGAGGCAATCAATGACGGTGTAATTGATCTGGCTGCTTTTGGTCGACCCTTCATTGCCAATCCGGATTTGGTACAAAGATGGACAACAGGACTTCCGCTAACTACGTATGATGCCACAAGGCATTTATCCGTTTTGAAGTGAATTTGATCCTTGCTGCATATTTTTCTTACCCCATAACACCATCGATTCAATTAAAGGAACCAGTTCTTTACCGGATGGTGTGAGTGAATATTCGACTCTTGGCGGAATTTCGTTATATTGCTTACGATGCACGATTCCGTATTGAATCAAATCTTTCAAACAATTGGTTAACATCGTTGGTGTGATGCCCGGCAGCCTTCTTTTTAATTCGTTATATCGAATAGCGTCATCTTCACTTAGAATCGCCAGAATTGGCAGATTCCACTTGCCACCAATCACTTGAAATGCATAAGTAGCCGGACAGAGTTGTTCAAAATTAAAATCATATTTCACACAAAAACCTCCAAGCCAAAGTTGTTGTTCCGGTCCATTAGTATACTTTTTGATACTTAGTCAGAAAAAGAATCGTACTTGTTCTGTAGATTGTAGATATTATAATCATACTAACACAAAGTCAATTCAATAGATAAGATCAAAAAGGATGGGATAATGATGAGTAATGAATCCATGATGTGTGATTTGGAAACGGGTGTATGTGGTGTAAGTGATGAAGAAGAAATGCAAGTGATTAATCTAAAGCAGGAAGAGAAAAAAATAACACTTTATTATGCTACAGACCCCATTTGCTCACACTGCTGGGCACTGGAACCTGTGTTGAATCGTTTTATAGAAGAGTACGGTCATTATTTTAATGTGGAGACCAAAATGGGTGGTTTGCTAGCGAGCTGGGAAGGGTTCTCTGATGGGGCAAATGGCATTTCGAAACCTGCAGATGTGGCAGGGCATTGGAGAGAAGTAGGTGAGCACTCACGGATGCCGATTGACGGTTCCGTTTGGCTTGAGAACCCAATCCAGTCATCCTATCCGCCTTCTCGTGTGTTTAAAGTCATAGAGCGCATGTATCCTGGGAAAGAACAAGCCTTTCTAAGAGTTGCACGTGAAGCCGTATTTGCGATGAATCGAAATATTGGAGAAGATGATGTGCTGATTGAGCTTGTGAATGGGCTAGGGCTGAATGGAAAAGAAATCGTGGCCAGTGCTGCTCAGCAATCTGCACAAGACTTGTTGGAAGAAGACTTTGAGATGACTGCCCGGCTAGGCGTAAGAGGTTTCCCATCCATTATTATTGTCAACAAGGAGCAGCAAGGCATTAAAGTGGTTGGGGCTCGCCCTCTGGAAACCTACGTTCAAGCGCTACAGCAGATTCTGGGTGAAGCGCCGAAGCCGAAGAAGATTGCTACATTGTCTAACAAAATCAAAGAAGGACATCTTCTGTTCTCTAGAGAAATTGAAGTACTGTATGACGTAGAGAAGGATCGTGTGGAGTCATTTGTACAATCTGAATTAGAAGAGGGCACCTACCAAGTAAGGCATATCTTAAATGAAATGGCTGTTCAGCGGGTGTAACTGACTCAGGAAAAAGATAGAAATAGAATTAGTACATTTATCCATGTGTTATTGCAAATTCCTCGAGGTCTGTATTCAAATAAAGTCACATTAATACATGTGGATATGAGTTGGTTAATATATGAAGTGTATCTCTGATCTGAATCCACATCGTAAAATAAATGTATTATTAGTTCACTTGGTCTGGTCTGATATTGAAGTAAAAGCAGCTACCTTGGATGGTAGCTGCTTTTTTCAGGTTATCTGTTTTTAAATAAATAGACCGCTTTAAAACAGGTTCTTGAAATATACCAGATGATCCGTCCATTCCTCATGTTCATAGATAAAACCTTTGCGAATACATTCAAACTCCAGACCGACACTTTCAGCCAGCTTGATGGAGGGCAGGTTATCCAGGTTGATATGTGCTTCCAAACGGTGGAATTTTAAAGACTCGGTTGCAATACGGAGGACCTGACGTACTGCTTCTTTGCCGTATCCTTTTTTCCAGTGCTGATTGTGAATCGTGTACCCAAAGCTCGCCCACTGAAAAGGTTCTCTCGCCAAGGTGGCAATATCGATCATGCCCAAGTGGGTGCCATCTTCTTTGCGGAAAACTCCAAAGACATATACTTTATCGTTAAACGCCAGTTCCTGATGTCTTGCTACCAGACGCTCGAACCATTCTAATGTACATTCGCTCATATCCATTTTTCCAGGATCGTGTCGATGCTGGGAGGGAGAACGGCTCTCGAATTCGTGAAGCCAGTTCTCGTAATCTTTATCTTGTAGTGGGCGGATCACGAGTCTTTCGGTTTCTGACATATAATCGAATTTATTTTTAATATTACTCAATAGAACATCTCCTTACGCTATGTATCGTTATTAATCGTTATGAATTGCATGTCTCTCTGTCGGAGGACAGAAGTAACTCTAGTGTAACACAGATCATTTCTAATATTGGTTGGATAATCTCTCAAGGATTCAAACTCAATCAATGAGCAATCAGCTAATATCATTAACACGGCATATCACGGCTAAGCTAGATAATGCAATAGCCCTAAAGGGTGATTGTGCCTATTTTCACGAAGTTGTCAGAAAGAGTTGAGCCTTTCTTGAACGTTTATGAACAAGGGGGTATCAGCGATTGAATTGCTTAAAATTAAGGATATAATAATTTTGATTAATAGGTTTAAGCCAATGATTAAGACGCTTTGTGATCAGAGAAGAAGAGACATCCAACCTTGGATAGCGTTCAAGGGTTTCAGGATTAAATGCACGGGACATGTGGCAACCTATCCTTGTATTTTGGTTTGTGATTTTTTTCTCATAAGTTATTGGAATCGTTTGCCTATAACTAACTTGCGATTCGCTTGAAAGCTAACAACTAACTAATTTACACAAAAACGGAGAGGACAGAAAAAACCTGAAAAAGCGGAGCTAAAAGCTTTCTGAAAGAAAGCTAGCATCGGAAGCATACGCTTCGCCTTTATCACCGGATTTCCCCTTTAAAAAGGGAATCAAAAAAATCTGGGGATAACAGCGATTGTAAGGTTATTCTGTCATCGGAGTGGATGTGTAAAACAGAAGAAGCAATGAATGGAATTTGAGAGGAGGCAATACAAAATGGCAGTCGATACGGTGTTATGGAGCAGACTCGTAACGGGTCTGACACTTGGATTTCACGTTATTTTTGCAACACTTGGTGTGGGTATACCTTTGATGATTGCGATTGCTGAATTTATCGGTATTCGGAAGAAAGACCCCCACTACATACTTATGGCGAAAAGATGGTCACGAGGTTTTGTCATTTCGGTGGCTGTGGGGGTGGTGACAGGTACAGCGATATCGCTACAGCTGGCCCTGGTGTGGCCGAATTTTATGAAGCTGGCTGGTAATGTCATTGCATTGCCGCTATTTATGGAAGTGTTTGCCTTCTTTTTTGAAGCCATCTTCCTGGGCATTTATCTCTATACATGGGATCGATTCAAAAACCCGTATATCCACTGGCTGCTGACGATTCCCGTTGTTGCCGGGGCAGGGATGTCTGCCGTTTTCATCACAACCGTGAACGGATTCATGAACCAACCGGAAGGATTTGTGATGCAGGCTGGTCAATTTACAGCGGTTAATCCCGTACAAGCCATGCTGAATACAGCAACGTTCTCTAAAGTGTTCCATGTCTTAAGCTCGGCTTATCTGACAGGAGCGGCTTTGCTCGCCGGGATCGCGGCTCTTGCGATGTTGAAGAGAGGGGTATCTGCTTACCACAAGAAAGGCCTAAACCTGATGATGGCCGTAGTTCTGGTATTCAGTTTGCTGAACACACTTGCTGGAGATGTATCTGCAAAGTTTTTGGCTGAACACCAACCGGAGAAATTGGCAGCAGCAGAATGGCATTTTGAGACAGAGAGCGGTGCGGATTTGATCCTACTCGGCTGGCTGAATGCAGAACATGAGATTATAGGCGCGTTACATCTGCCCAAGTTGCTCAGCTTTCTGGCCTTTGGAGACTTCAATGCAGAAGTCACCGGGCTGAACGAATTTCCACCCGATGAACAACCGCCACTACTGGTGCATTATCTATTCGATCTAATGGCTGGCATCGGATTTGCTCTACTCGCCATCTCCAGCCTATATTTCCTATTTGTGTTATGGAAGAAGCGTAATCCGCTGAACAAATGGCTGCTTGGCCTAGTTGCACTCAGCGCACCGCTTGCTTTCCTCGCTGTAGAGATGGGCTGGTTCTATGCGGAAATCGGGCGGCAGCCATGGATTATTCGTGGGTACATGCGTGTCGAAGAAGCCGCCACATCTTCTCCGAGTGTGCGAATTTTATTTTTTGTTTTCTTGCTTTTGTATATCGTGCTTGGTGTAATCTGCGTTCTCGTGTTGAAACATTTGTTCAATAACAATCCTGCTGAGCTAGAAATGGAAAAATGGTTGCAGGCCAAACCAAATAAAACGGCAACAGTTGCAGAGAAAGGAGAGCCATCCCATGAGTTATGAGTTAATTGGTATTTCAGTGCTCTGGCTGTTCTTGTACGGATATCTGATCGTTGCTTCCATTGATTTCGGGGCTGGATTCTTTGCCTTTTATGCACGTCTAACGAAACAGGATCATCTGATTAACCGTTTAATCTCTCGCTATCTATCGCCCGTATGGGAGATTACGAATGTATTTTTTGTCTTTTTCTATATTGGTATCGTTGGATTTTTCCCGGATACGGCCTCTTATTATGGCGCAGCCTTGATCGTTCCCGGAAGTATCGCCGTTATACTTTTAGCAATCCGTGGCTCGTTCTATGCTTTTGAGAATTACGGTTCCAAGAACAACATCGTGTACCTGTTTTTATATGGGGCAACGGGTTTGTTGATTCCGGCATCTCTGTCCGTAGCCCTGACCTTGTCAGAAGGTGGTTTCATTCTGAAGCAGGGAGAGACGGTTTCACTGGATTACTGGGCGTTATTCACCAACCCGTTATCCTGGAGCATCGTTGGACTGGCGATTGTCTCTGTATTATTTATCAGTGGGACTTTTCTGACCTTCTACGCCTCACGGGCAGAAGATCAAGGTGCCTTGAAGCTCATGCGGAATTATTCCTTATTTTGGAGCACACCTACGATTATTTTAGCGCTGACTGCATTTATATATTTGGGTCAGCACAATGAACGTCATTTTCAAAATATGATGGATCTCTGGTGGCTGCTCGCCTTATCCGTCGCTTTCTTCATGGTTGCCATGTGGTTGCTGTATAACGAACGCCGCTACGGACTTGCTTTTATTTGCATCATGCTACAGTTTTTCTGTGCGTTCTTTGCCTATGGCATCGGTCAGTATCCATACATCCTTGATCCGTACATCACAATTCAGAGCAGTGCCACCTCGCCAGCTATGGGTTTTGCACTGGTTGTCGTCTTTATCGGGGGACTATGCCTGCTCATTCCATCTTTGATTCTGGTGTTCAAACTGTTCCTGTTTGATGCGGATTATGTCAAAGGCAACAAATAAAAAGGAGGGTCGCCCTGTGAAAAGGCAAAGGAAAGAGCGAACCAAACAGCAAGGTAAACAATCTGGTCGGCAAAAATCGATTCTGATTCAACAGCAGATGTCTTTACTTCGAAAAAACAGACTTCTCCTTATGGCCTTTTCACTGGCACTTAGTGCAGTGATTATAAGCCAGGCTGTATTTATGGCAGAAGCTGTACAGCGTATTTTTGTAGAAAAGGCGTCCTTATCATCGATCATGCCACTTCTCGGGGTATTACTCACCGTTATGGCTCTACGTACGCTGTTAACATACGGCAACGGCAAAGTTGGTTTGCATATGGCTGCACGTGCCAAAACCAATATGCGTGCAAAGGTGTTACAAAATCTTACTCACACTTCCATGTTCTCTGCATTGCAGGGACAGACAGGAGGCAAGGTCAGCGTTGCCCTAGACGCCATCGATGAGGCGGACAGCTATTTCAGTCAGTACATGCCACGTATGATGGAAGCTTCGATGATTCCGATTGTGATTCTGGTTGTTGCCTTCACACTACATGCCAACACAGGCTGGATTCTGTTGTGTACAGCACCGTTTATTCCATTGTTCATGATTCTTGTTGGCTTGCAGACCAAGAATAAATCTGAAGAAAAGTATGCACAGCTGGCGGAGTTTTCCGGCACGTTCCTCGATTCGCTTCAAGGTCTGGTGACATTGAAAATATTCGGACGGGTGAATCGTCAGCAACAAGAGATCGAACGCAGCAGTCTGGGTTATCGGGATAGCACGATGAGCATTTTGAAGATTGCTTTTACGAATACGTTTATGCTTGAAGCGATTGTCATGTTAAGTATCGGTATCGTTGCGTTAGAGCTTGCCATTCAGCTACTTGTGTATAAATCAATGACCTTTCATACCGCTTTTCTGTTGTTGTTGCTCGTTCCCGAGTTCTACAGTTTGTTAAAAAATACAGGTACCGCCTTTCACAGCGGTCGAACAAGCATGGGCGCTATTCGTAAGGTGGAGCAACTAATTGCGGAAAACGAACAACGAAAAGAGAATTCACAGCCTAAGGAAGTTGAGAAAAAGTCGTCACATCAGCAATTATTGACCGGACCTGCGTCAACGAAGTCAGATATGCCTTCATTCATTGAATTAAAAAATGTCCGGTTTCACTATGTCCCAGGTTCGTTTGCACTTGAAACGGGACATGTATCGATAAAACCAGGAGAAAAGCTCGCCATTGTTGGTCCAAGCGGCTCAGGTAAAACAACCTTATTAAGCCTGATCTCCGGTTTGTTACATCCAACCTCGGGAGAAGTTTGTATTAACGGAAGACCGCTTGTACAAATAAACGAGGCCGACTGGTTTAAACAGATCAGTTATATTACACAGCATCCCTATATTTTTGCAGGCACATTAGCTGAAAATATAGCTATAGGTTCGGGAAGTGATGAACCTCGTGCGGAGATAGAAAAAGCGGCTGAACGTGCAGGACTCACTTCACTTATTACTCAACTGGATAAAGGATTAGATACCCCTGTTGGGGAAGGAGGACGTGGACTTTCTGGGGGAGAAAAACAAAGATTAGCTCTCGCTCGCGCTTTTCTGAAAAAGCCTGCCTTCATCCTGTTTGATGAACCAACAGTTGGACTCGACCTGCGCACCGAACAGATTCTACAGCGTTCTATCGCAGCATTGTCACAACAGGCCACCATCATTACGGTAGCGCACCGATTATATACGATTCAGCAAGCGGACCAGATTTGGTTCATGTCGGATGGTGAACTTGCAGATTCGGGAACACATCAGGAGCTACTAGAACGAGTGCCTGGATATGCCGAAATGGTGCAAATTCAGAGAACAGGAGGGATCGCATGAAAGAGTTAGCTGTTCTGTCCAAGGCGATGATGCAGGAGCGCAAAGATATTTTGCTCTCTATATTATGCGGATTCATTGCAGGCACAGCAGGTGTAGCCCTTTTCTCCGCAAGCGGATACCTTATCTCGCAAACGGTATTTGCACCGCCACTGTACACCTTGATTGTTCTAACGTCGATGGTCAAACTGCTTGGATTCGTGCGAGCAGCTAGCCGTTATGGGGAGAGGCTTGCTTCTCACCGGGCAACCTTTTCTATCCTCAGCCGTTTACGAACCTCATTTTTTGCCAAGCTTATACCGGTTACACCTGGAATTATGAACAAAAACCGAAGCGGGGATCTGCTGGCACGGATCGTTGGTGATGTAGAGAGCTTACAACATTATTTTCTGCGTGTTGCTTATCCGCCTATTATGGTGGTGATGGTATTCCTGAGCACCGTCCTGTTTACAGCGATTTTTTCATTCTGGATTGCGTGTTTACTCATCGTGGGCATGTTGATTACAGCTTTTGTTGTCCCAAGCCTGGTGCTGATCGGTCAACGGAAAATCAACGAACATGTACGTCAGCAACGGGCAAAGCTATCTACAGAGGTAACCGAAGTATTGTATGGTTTTCGTGATTTGAAAGTATATGGACAATTGGCAGGGCGTGAACAGCAACTTCAGCAGGATTCGGCTGAACTCGCAACGCAGCAACAAAGAGCTGCTACACAATTGGTGCTGGGACAATCCATGCATATTTTTGTCACCTATTTGGTCACATGGGGCGTGCTTGTAATCAGTGCTTTTCTCATTGCAGACGGAGTCTTTGCCGGTGTGTATCTTGCGATGTTGATTCTGGCGACACAAACGATGTTTGAAGAATCCGCAGCAATGGCTGTGTTACCAGCGTATAAGTTGGACAGCGAACATGCTGCGAAACGTTTGGCTGAGACTGTGCCTGAACCGCAGACCAATGGCCATGTTAATCAGGCTCATTTGTCTAAAACCCATTTATCTCTGGAAGTCGATGCAGAAGCGGAAGCGGTAACGATCGAACTATCTCATGTTTCTTTTCAATATGAAGGGGAGTGGCGATCTGCGCTAGATGACGTCTCACTCTACCTTGCAGCTGGCTCCAAAACGGCGATTGTCGGGCCAAGTGGCTCTGGAAAATCTACGATTTTGGATCTACTTCTCAAGCTACGGACACCTGCTGCTGGCAACATAAAATTCAATGACATCTCGGTAAATGACTTAAATGAAACAAGCATGTGGCAAAATACACATGTTGTGTTGCAACAGAGCCACTTTTTCCGGGGAACGATTCGGGATAATCTGCTACTCAGTGGTGAGACTCACTCCGATGAATATGTGCAAGATATACTCCATCAAGTTCAGCTTTCTAATGTATCCTTGGACGACACCGTATACGAAAAAGGAGAAAATCTCTCCGATGGTGAGAAACAGCGGCTGGCTCTGGCCCGTGCCATGTTGCGCAAGGGCAGATTATGGTTGCTGGATGAACCAACCTCTTCGCTGGACTACGTTACGGAAGCACGTGTGTTACAGAACTTGCTGAGACAGGCGGCAGATGACACGCTGCTACTCGTCTGTCACCGTTTGGCAGGACTTGAACGAATGGATCAGATTGTGGTCATGGATCAAGGCCGGATTGTAGAAACAGGCTCCTTCGAGGAGTTGATGGAGCGTAAGGGTTATTTTTACGAGATGAAGAAGATTGAACTGCAAATGATTGGAGAGCAAGGTCCCTAACTCTATGAAGCAAAGCCGCGTATAAGCGGCTTTTTTGCATTAGATTCGAAACTACCAAACGGCTAAATGGTTACTTTGCTCCAAACTATTGTAAATACAACGATCCATTACGAAGGTTTGTTTGAAAGCAATATTCACGTCATACATATATACTAAAGGTAACTAGTCCAATCATGTGAGGAGGTTCGGTTGAAGTGAGGAAAATAATGCAGTTCCCGCTCGTATGGATGTTTACAGGTGTTATTCTTCTGGGCCTGTCCGGTTTCATAACCCAAAAGCTGTTCGGTGATTCGCAAGGGGTTCTGTCGATTATGCTGGCACTTGCAGGAGGTATCGTCTCCATTGCGATCTACTGGTTTGTAATGAAATTCATGGCAGGGCGCAACGTACAGGAATTACAACTTCGTAGAACAGGAACTGAGTTGATATTAGGTGCAGGAATTGGCCTCCTATTAATTGGTGTTTCTGTGGGGATCATCACGTTGCTTGGTGGGTACAGCTTTACATGGTCAGCGACGAACGCGGTTGGTTCTATTTTGGCTTTGGCGATTGGTGCGGCCATTGTGGAGGAGTTGATCTTTCGCGGCTTGTTCCTGCAAGCAATTGAAAAGCGACTGGGAAGCTGGTTCGCTTTGGCTATAACTTCGCTTTTTTTCGGTTTGGCTCATCTGCCAAATCCCGGAGCAACACTTTGGAGTTCAGTTGCTATTGTCATTGAGGCAGGCATTTTGCTCGGAGCCGGATTTCTGTGGCGGCGTAATCTGTGGTTTGTCATGGGTCTTCATTTTGCCTGGAATGCACTGGAGGGAATGCTGGGCATACCGGTGTCTGGCATAGCGACTCAAGGCTTTTTTGATGTACAGCTATCCGGATCAGCTTGGTTGACAGGGGGAAGCTTCGGACTGGAGGCATCCATTGTACCGATTATCGTCAGTTTGCTGATCGCCGTCCCTATGCTGATTAGCGCGTATCACAAAGGAAATATGAAGTCCAAAAGATAGGCGAGCAAACCGCACTTTTTTTTTCGGAATGTTAACAAAAAATACGTACGTGAACGTGAGGGGCAAACCGCGAAATGGTTTGTCCTTTATTTTTATGTTTTCACACATACTTAGAGGAAGATAAGAAATAAATTGAAAATTAAGCTTGACCTTAGGTCAGACCTAAGGTTTATGCTACCTATAGATAAGACAACAAAGGTGGAGTTTACGATGAATGATATGAAAGATGAAATTACGATTAGCGAACTAGCTCAGCTGATGCAAGTATCCGTGCACCAGATTCGTTATTTTGAAGAAAAAGGGGTGTTACACCCGGCATATACCGGTGAAAATCAATACCGAATGTATGGAATGGATGAAGTGTACCGTTTAGCTCATATTTTATTGTTCCGTAAGATGGGTTTGTCTGTGCAAGTGATCAAAGAATGCCTGTCACATCTGACGGCCGAGCAGATCACCCCGATTTTCCGACAGGCGCTGAGAGACACGGAGGCGGAGATCCAAAGGCTACAGGACACCAAACTGTTTATTGAAAAACTGCTGGATGAAAAAGAGCAGATTCCTAAGCAAGTTTCTCAGGCAACAGAAGGGACGTATGCGATCGTCCAGCGTGAGGAGTTTCCTTTGTCCCTGTGGTTTGAGATGCAAGAAGCTGAAAGTCTGAGTGCTAAGCACCTGATCCAGCATCGAAACAACATTTCCAATCTGTTTGAAGCGGATATTCATTATGTGCACAACGATTCAGGCATCGTAGGGATGTACACGAAAGCGGAGGGAGGGCAGACTGATTTAACACTACCGTCAGGCTCATACTTATCCCGCACTCTTTTTGTAGAAAATGAAGAAGGAGTGGCCGCAACCGCCCAGGAATTTTATGCTTACGCTGAAGAGCGAGGATACATGTGCTCAGGTCCATTAATCATAATCGAAAAATCATATTTATCGCTGTTTACACCTGACCAACTCCATTATGAACTGCTTTCGTATGTCTCGAACCCGGAGGTGGGAGAGTGATCAGACATCATGGCAACAACGATTTTAGGCCAACGAACCTCCTGAACGCGAAACAGGATCAAACTCCTATGCAACAGGTACAAATTGAACCTATAACACCCGAGCAATATCATACTGTTGCGAAACTGATGGCATTTGGCTTTGGACACAAATTTGTAAAGTTGTCATCACTTTCAGTAACGGAGCTAGCTTCCATTTTCGAGAACTGGTTACGACATACCCCTTATCAAACAGGAAGTCTGCGCGTCACAGCACTCGAGAACGATGTGGTGATCGGTACGATGGCACTGAGATGGAAGAGTAGTGAGATTGGCAAACAGCCTAAAACTATCCAGACAAAATGGTGGAAAATGTACCGTTACTATGATTACTGGAAGTTGCTTCAGTTTATGATGCGTATACAACTGCTTAAACATAAGCCTGAGGAAGGCGAATGTTATATCGAGGATATCGTTGTGCACCCCGATCACCAAGGTAAAGGCGTCGGCAGACATCTCCTGGCTTGGGCACAGCAATATATGCTTCAAACAGCAAATTTATCGTATCTCAGTCTGCATGTAGCCCATCACAATCAGAAAGCGATGCAGATGTACGAGCACTATCATTTTCATAAACAAAACAGCACGAACAGCTTGTTAACTGCCATGCTCCTTGGTGAACATCAATGGAATTATATGATCCGCAAAGGAGACAGCTAAGATGAAACAGAGCAAGCTTAAACATAAAAAAAGTTGGATTTCCTTACTCATCGTCACTTTAATATTTGGCGGTACAGGCCTATATATCGTTGCACAGCAAGACTATAACATGGCCTTGCAATCCTTGGAGATTCCCAGCGCACAAGGGAAATTAACGGGCATTCTCACACTTCCTAAAAAGGGTGCTGATAAAGAAAAGCTTGGTTTAGTGCTCTTTATCCATGGTGATGGCCCTATTGATGCAACGCATAGTGAAGGTTACAAACCGCTGTGGGAACGCCTTGCCTCTCTCGGTTATGCGTCCTTGTCACTCGACAAACGTGGCATCGGAGGTTCAGAGGGGAACTGGCTGGATCAGAGTATCGATGATCGTGTCGTTGAAGCACAACAGGCAATTGCTTGGGCCAAAAAACAACCGATGATTGACGGTTCCCGGATTGGTGTATGGGGAGCAAGTCAGGCCGGCTGGGTCATCCCCAAGCTTGCAGGTAAGGAAGATCTCGCATTCAGCATTCTGGTATCACCAGCGATCAACTGGCTGAAGCAAGGGGAATACAATACGCGGAGTCAGATGGCCAAGGACGGGCATACACAACAGGAGATTGAAGCACAGGTGAAATACGATAATCAGATTAAAGATATTTTAAAACATCACGGATCTTACGAGGAATACACGAAACATATTCGGAAAGACGAAGAACCAATGTCTCGTGAACGCTGGAGCTTTGTCAGCAAAAACTTTAATTCGGATGCTACCGTGAGTCTGCATAATTTCAAAACGCCGGTGTTGCTATTGCTTGGAGAAGATGATGTTAATGTGGATATTCAAGATACGGAGGGTACCTATCGTAAGGAGATTCATCCTTCTTCCTTACTTCATGTCAAAACGTTTCAACATACCGAGCATTCGATGTTGCCTACATCGATTGCCGGGTCGGAATGGAAGATGGGACTGCGTTTTCTATTTGCGCCAAGAAGCATAACAACGGAAGGGTATATGGATGAGATTGAAGCGTTTTTGACGAAAGTGGCGATATAGTTGTAATACAAAAAGATCTGGTACTTCTGGTATAATAGTAATTTCTATAAAGGTATCTTGATTATCCGTTCTGCAAGTAATCCATTATGAAAGGAATGAAGGCTGGGAGTGAGTAAGTGGGAAATTGTTTCTTATGTTGCTATATTTGTTTACACGCTTGTGATGTTGTTGAATGACCAATCGATTTTACTAGTGTTAGGTACAGTGGTGGTTGCTGGACTCATTATGTTTAGCATTTTTGTTTTATATCCTATGGTCTGGGAAACACGTATGGATCGGTTAGAGGCTTTTTTAAGAAGAAAACAAAATGCGCCCTATATTTATATTAATTATGCGACAGCCAACAGGTTGGATGAAGAAGTTGAGCTCACGATGGAAAAGCTGATGAGCAATACATCGGCCAGCAAGTCGACGAAGGCCAACTATCAGGCAGCATACGGTGCTTACCGGAAGGATCTGTTTACCGTGAGAAAAGCGGTACGCGAGATGCGTAAATCGGTTTATCGTACATACTATGAAACGTTTGTCCTGATCGAAGAAGGAGAGACTGAACGAGCCAGAGAGCATTTAAGTTCCATTAAAAGAGAGTGGATGCGATTTGCCCTTCTAGCCGAAATTGAGCGTAAGCTGAATCATTACAAGGAAGCAGAAGAGTTGGCTGCGCAAGCCGTACAAGCTAGTAGAGGAGTTAATCGATACGCGATGACGAAAGAATACGAAAGATATTACACTAAAGAACAGCAGGCACAATAATAGAAATTGTTTTCAAGGAGAGAGGAAGTTCATATCACAGCGAGGACGATGTAAGCATCGTCTTTTTTTCGTTTTATTGAGCAATAGTCTTCTATCGAAATTATGGGGCTTTACCCTAACGTATACGTTAGGGTTTATAATGTTCTCAGGAAGGGGAGGTACGCATGATCCTGATTGGAGAATTAGCGAAAAAAACAAATATCAGCAAAAGAACACTTCATTATTATGAACAGATCGAATTGCTACAACCGACACTTATTACGGAAAACGGGTATCGATACTATGATGAGAGTGCTATTCTTCGCCTGCAAAAAATTCTTCTGTTGAAGTCCATCGGCTATACATTAGAACAGATTAAAGAATTGTTTCAGAACCAAGAAAATAAGGGAGACCATGAAAATTGGGTGGCCTCTTTAAACGAACAAATAGAGCTAATTGAACAGAAAAAAGAAGAATTAAGCCGAAAGCAATATTATCTCAGATCAACCCTTCATACGTTAAAATTTGGAGGAATGAGCAATCTCGAAAGTTTATTGCAAATTATTTCCCAAATGGAAGATCGGCCGCTCTCTGAAGGGATAATTCGTCCCGAATACAGCGATGATTTACAGTTAACATCAAGAGAAACGGATATACTGAATCATCTGCCTATACTCGGGAGTAACGATCCGCGAATGGAGGGACTTTTAACTATTTTCCAACGTGTACGATCCTTGATGCCCTCATCTCCCCATTCTGAAGAGGTCCAAGTCGTTGCGAGGCAATTGTATGAAACAGCATTAGAGCTGTTTGATCATGATGAAAAACTACTCGACAAGTATTGGGAACTTATCAATCCAAGAGATGCGTCTGAGCCTGTAGTCATGGGCATGGATCATGAATTCATGTCCTATGTTGATGAGATGATCCGCTTTTTTCTAAAACAAAGAGAGGACATTGCTAATGAAGGAGATTAAACAAAACAAGACAAAAATTAAAAACATCTGGATTCTGTTATTGCTCTCGGGTCTGCTTATAATATTCTCAGCTTGTGGAATGACAGAAGATGTAGTGAATGATGAACTGGATCGTGAAAAGTCAAAACAAAATACAGCACATGAGTCGGATGGCATCGTCGTTGAGGTGCTTGTTGAAAGTGATGTTAATTCGGCATCTGATCTGGAAGTAGAGATCAATGCTCGAAAAAATCCGGAGAGTGTATATTGGGATACGATTGAAGTTCCGTACAAAGATAGATTTGTTATTCCAAAAGATACGTTTATTCCGCTGCTTTCAACTCACGTTAGGGCAAAAGCAGATGACAGTGCAAGCTGGATAAGCTGTTCCATTTGGTATGACGGGGAGTTAGTTGCATCTCATAAGTCGCGAGGGAGCGATGCGAAGGCTGTCTGTGAGAAGAAGTTCCAGCTGGGGCCAGGATAACTTCGTTCGTAGATGGAGGTCCCGTTCCATGTTCTACATTTTGTTCCAGCAAGTGGTTAAAATTATAACAGAGAGTGAGGAACATCATGACGTTAACAGCAATGTTATTTACCCTTGTACTGCTAGCACTAATAGATTCAACGAGTTTGGGCACTCTCTTAATTCCTGTCTGGTTACTGATGACACCTGGGCGTGTTCGAGTAGATCGGTTTTTGATCTATATATTCACAGTGTCCGGTTGTTACTTTGCAATTGGCCTCATCATCATGTTTGGAACAGATTCATTTCTGAAACAATATGCACCCCTAATGGGATCTCAGCCCTTCCTTTTAGGACAACTGGTGATAGGTATATTGTTAATGATTGTAAGCCAACTCATGGATACCAAAAAATCTCGGGCTCGTGCTGCGGAACGTGCAGGAAGTGGGGAAGGTACTATTTTAAAATGGAGGGCTCGTGTTACGGGAGAGACCGTTTCCAGCAGAAGTTCTATTAGTATACTTATTGGGCTTGCCCTGACCGCGGTCGTACTGGAACTTGGAACGATGTTGCCCTATCTAGCAGCCATAGGCGTATTAGTTAGTGAAGGACCTGCCTGGCCTATGTCGGGAATTCTGTTACTGGGATATTGCTTCGTTATGATATTACCTTCGCTCATTTTGCTGGCAGGGAGATTGCTCGCCTACCCTGTTTTGAAACAACCTCTAGCTAAAATGGATAGGTGGCTGGTGAACAATGCACAGAATGCTACTGCCTGGATTGTAGGTATCGTTGGTTTTTTGCTAACGGTTAATGCAGTTTATGATTTAGGCTGGTTTCAGTGAGACGATGTGGTATAAGCCGTGTTGACAGAACCCGTATCTTTTCTCTTTTCGGCACAAGCATGTGTTATTCGCACAGGCAAGTCGTCCACCCATCGCGTAGACTAGAGTAGATCAAGTCGAGTGAGGTGAATTCCATGGCTAAGACCAATGAAATACACGTGAAGGCAAAACGATTCAAGGATCGTCCGGTCTGCGTGACTCTTCATAATGGTGAGACGTACATCGGGTACATCTCTGGCGTGAGCAACGAGGGTGTAGAGCTTACCGGGGGCGGGAAATTTACACAAACTTCAACAACCACGGCAAAAAAAGCGCGGGCGGTACGGAGTCGTGATCGTCAAATGAAAAACAAACCAATCAAGTCAAACAAGTCCGTATCTTCTTCAAGCCGGAAAAAGGTTAATCGTTCCCGCAAATCCTCCGTGCAACCCCGGGTAACTTCACATAGATCCTCTCGTCAACGTCAGGCACAGGTATCATCCTTTATGCCGATGATGGGATCTTTATTAGGTGGACTGGGCGGGGCAGGATCATTTGGAGGCATGCTCGGAGGCGGCATGCGTTTGTTCGGCATGATTCAGCGTTTTGTGCCTGTTGTGAAAATGGGCTACGGCATGATTAAACAAATCCAGCCGTTTATGGGAGCTGTGCAAGGGTTGATGTCACCAGCAAGTCAGGCATCGCAGACCGAGGATGAAGCTGAAGCCGAAGCGGAAACCCAACGGGGGTAACTTGAGTACACAAGTGTAGTGTCGAGAACATGTTGATGTGCTAAGAAATAGTGGAGAAAAGATTAGTAAACACTCCTAAGTCGCTATTATAGCGGCTTTTTTTATCATTTAAGTTGTTTCGGAATAGGATAAAGATTCAATGCGAGCTCCAATACTTACTCAATTTCTATAATTAAGAGGCGGAAACAACAGAGCATTAGAGATCTTATCGAGCAAAAGCGCTAACGATCACCAGGAACCTTATTGGGCCGAATATCGAGCGTTCCAAATTCTAACGATCATGAGAGACCTTATTTTGTTGAAACACGAGATTGTACCTTGAAAACAGCCGAATTGTCCAAAATAGCGTCTCCTGTGATCGTTAGAATAAATAATGGGCTCAAAAGAGCCAAATAAGCTCCGCTGAGATCGTTAGAATTTAAGCTACATACTGAGGCCATTTAAGCACCTCAATATCCCATTACCACACGTCCGTCAGCAAAGGCAAAAGCTAATACTAATGCTAAAGCCCAGAGCGGGTATGCTCTGGGCTTTTTGATCTTATGCGATTTGTCGATTACGCTTGTTTTGTTTTCAAACGGATTACGTTCCAGGACGCTTTGTTCAGCACAGCTTGTACTTTACCTTGATCCACGGTTGTATGTCCGCCGTTGTGAGGCAACACGTTACGTGGATTTTCTTTGGTATTGCTTGCTTTCAGGTCATTGTTTTCCAGGACAATGTGTTCTACAAATATTGTTTCCCCGAACGAACGAAGATCAACATTCAGTTCCATGGCCTCATCGAGATGTCTGTTCACCGCAAAGATGGTGATGGTGCCATTTTCTTCATCATGTACACTGATGGATTCGAGATAAGGTACATCCGTGAAGTCTTTTGAATCATATTTAGGTGAAGATGTGATGGATCGCAGCACCGTACCACGTCCGAAGTTGGAAGCGTGCAGGAACGGGAAGTACGTCGTTTGTAACCAGATTGCTCCGTTATTTTCAGTCATGATTGGTGCGATCGTGTTAATCAACTGCGCAAGGCAAGCCATTTTTACACGGTCAGCATGTTTAAGAATGGTGATCAGGTAACAGCCTACTGCCAGTGCATCTTCATGCGTGTACACATCTTCGAACTCAGGAGGTGCAATCTGCCAACGTTCTTCCATACGGCTTGTACCAATGGATTTCCACACATTCCATTCATCCAGAGAGAGCATCAATTTCTTTTTGCTACGTTTTTTCGCTTGTACAAAATCACAGATCGAAGCCACACTATCAATAAATTGATCCAGATCCAGTGAGGTTGCTAGGAAATCATACGTGTTGTCTTTGTTGTTATTGTAATACTGATGCAGAGACAAGTAGTCTACATTTTCATAGGTAAGATCAAGCACAGTTGCTTCCCAATCTGCAAATGTCTTCATGTCACGGCTGGAGCTACCACATGCAACGAGCTCGATCTCTGGATCAACCCATTTCATCGCTTTGGCTGTTTCATTGGCAATACGGCCATATTCATATGCGGTCATCGCACCAATCTGCCAAGGACCGTCCATTTCATTGCCGAGGCACCATGTTTTGAATTTATGTGGATCTTTATATCCGTGAGAGATACGCAGATCACTCCAGTATGTGCCCGAAGGGTGGTTGCAATATTCAACCAGATTTCTGGCTGCATCGATACCGCGAGTTCCCAAGTTAACAGCCATCATCACTTCCGTACCTGCCAGCTTAGCCCAATCTGCAAATTCGTTCGTACCTACCGCATTCGTTTCAATCGTCCACCAAGCCAGCTCTAGTCTACGTTTACGTTCAGCTACTGGACCCACGCCATCTTCCCAGTTGTAACCGGATACGAAGTTGCCGCCAGGATAACGAACGATGGGTACGTTAAGCGCTTTAATCGCTTCAATAGCATCCTGACGGAAGCCTTGTGCATCTGCGGTTGGATGACCTGGATCATATATGCCGCCATACACGGCACGTCCCAAATGTTCTATAAATGAACCGTAGACACGCGGGTCTACTTCAGCAATTTGAAAATCTTTATCGATCAGCATTTTGGATTTAAGCATAGTGAAAACCTCCATAAGATTGAATTTTATAGTGCATGTGAATGATTGTGTAATACATATCATCGTTTGTAATGTCATATGATGTCGCTAATCTATATTGAATTCGCCTGAAAGCAAAATCAATACATTGATTTGTTATCTAATATGTATCATAATGCGAATATACAGAGCAAGTTCATTTTGCACAGTTCGCTAAATAGCGAATTCTATAATTTCAATACAAGATCAAATTAACCCATAGAACAGAAGCTTGAACACAAATGGGATACCAAATATATAAGCAAAAAATACAAAAGGAAGTGTATTCTATGATGCTTGGAACAGATGCATCCTCATTGCTTGTCTACGAGGCGCTGGCAAGTGAAGCCCGTTTAAATATTGTGAGGCTGTTGCTGCAAAATAGGGAGATGCATATCAATGCGCTCGCCCAAGAACTATATCTGAGCAAAGCCATCGTCAGTACACATGTTAGCAAACTGCAGAAAGCAGGCATCGTAGGCAGCCGAATGAAACGTGAAAATGGCGGAACCTATAAATATTGTTTTATCGTGCAGGAGTTCATGACCATTCAACTGTCGCCCCCCGAACCCGCTGAGGCTTCTTATCATGAAGTATCCATCCCCGTTGGGCATTATACAGATTATGAAGCATGGCCGACCTGCGGGCTCGCAACGACCACTCAGATGATCGGACAATACGATACACCCGCCTGTTTCATGGACCCCGATCGGGTTAACGCGGCAATTCTTTGGATGGCACGAGGTTTTCTGGAATATAAGATTCCCAATTATCTGAATAATGATCAGCATCTTCGGGAGATAGAGATTTCACTTGAACTCAGTTCGGAAGCGCCCAAGGTCAATGAAAACTGGCCTTCCGATATTCGTTTTACGCTTAACGGCAATGATCTCGGTACATGGACAAGTCCTGGCGATTTCGGAGACCGAAAGGGCAAGCATACTCCACTATGGTGGAAACTGGATGTGAATCAATACGGCGTGTTAAAAGTACTGCGCATCAACGAGGACGGTACGTTTATAGATGGTCAACAAATTTCGGATGTCACGATCTCGGATCTGGATCTACGAGCAGCTACCTATTGGACATTTGGGTTAAAACCCGAAGAGAGCGCAGCAGGTCGAGGTGGGCTGACCCTATTTGGGAAAGGGTTTGGCAACTATGATCAGGACATTCTGATTCGATATTATTATGATAATGCTCTAGAAAACAACACTTCAGAAGAATAAAATGTGCAATTTGGTATCAACCTATATAAGAGCAGCGCATAATCCGACTTAAACGAAGCATATACCCATTCCAGCGTTATGGTATTGACAACGATTACATGGCTGGTATAGAATACAGCTAAATAAGGAGTGTCACTGATTCGATCAGGCACCACCACAGTCTGGATCTCACAAGTTTATTTTCTTGTGTACCTGGCCATGGTGGTGCTTTTTGCATATATGGGGGTGAAAACATCATGAGGTTCAAGAAATCGTTAAACAACAATATCGCCCTGGCGGAGGACGCCGAAGGCTGTGAAGTCATTGTCATTGGAACAGGTGTAGGCTTCAAAAAAGTAAAGGGACAGCCGATCGAGCACAGCCAGATTCAGAAAACGTTCCGGATCGGCTCGAATGATAAATATCAGCGAGTCGAGCAATTTCTTAGCGATATCCCTCTGCAAGTTATCGATATCACGGATCAGATTATAGAAGAAGGCAGGGAGATCATCGGGAAAAAGCTGAATGATTCTATCCTATTAACGCTTGCGGATCATATTCATTTTGCTCTGGATCGTTTCAGGAAAGGGGTGGACATGCAAAATCCGCTACACTGGGATATTCGCCATCTGTATCCTGCAGAATACCGCGCTGGTGAGTTGGCGGTACGCAAGATCAATGAAGCTTTTCTGGTCGCATTGCCTGTGGGTGAGGCCGGCTCCATTGCTCTTCATTTTGTGAATTCACAATTTGATTCGGGTAGCATGAATCAGACGATCAAGATTACACAGATGATCAATGACATTCTTGGGATCATGACCGATCATTTTGGAAGGGCACTGAATCAGGAGTCTGCTGACTTTTCCAGGTTTATTACCCATCTGAGATACTTCATCGTTCGGCAAATGAACCGGGAAGTGCTCTCATTCAAGGATCAGCAGTTTTTATATGACGTATTGTCGGAACGTTATCCAGACAGCTTCCAATGCGCACTCAAGATCAAGGAGACGATGGAACAGCAACGCGGATTTGTAATTACTCCCGATGAGATGGTATACCTTATGATCCACATCGAAAGAGTAACATCCCGTACCGACACGGGTTGACCTCAAAACAGCTCTTAGAAGATATTCCATTACCATGTTAATTGAATATGGAGTGTTACTGATTCGATCAGGCACCACCAAATGTTTCCGATTCCGCTTCAGTAGCGGGGCGGGTTTACATTTGGTTTTTTTTTCGCCAAAAAAGGAGGAAGCAGCATGAATCACCGGGAGTTGTCCAAAGAGATCATCCGATTAACAGGAGGGCAGGAAAATATTACGCAAGCCTGGCATTGTATCACTCGATTGCGCTTTAATGTGCGTGATGAAAAGAAAGTGCAGCTTGAACAGATTCGCGCACTGGATGGTGTCCTTGGGGCACAGTTCCAAAACGATCAGTTCCAGGTTGTAATTGGCAACAAAGTTGCAGCCGTCTATGAAGAGCTGGAGGATCAGTTGAAACAAGCTGGTGCAACGGAGAGAGAAGCAGAACCGCCGCGTTCAAGAGGTCTTAATGCCGTACTGGATACGATCTCGGGTATTTTCACCCCGATTCTTCCAGCCATTGTAGGTACCGGGATGCTGAAGGGCATTCTCGCATTACTTGTTACACTTGGGGCCATTCAAGAAACTAGCGGTGAGTATCAGATTTTGGCGTCTATAGCCAATGCGGCCTTTTATTTCTTGCCGTTCCTGCTCGCTGTATCGTCTGCGCGGAAGTTTAAAGTGAATGAATATATCGCCTTGACGCTGGCAGGTACACTATTATATCCAACCATTTTGAATGCTTATCTGGAAAATCATCTGGAACCGATTCGTTTTCTATCTCTGCCGGTGTCGATCGTGAATTACACCCAGTCTGTCATTCCGATTATTCTCGGAGTGTGGCTTCTCAGTTATGTACACCGCTGGGTGGATCGTTTCATTCCTGGTCCGGTTAAAGTCATTTTCACCTCAATGATTGTGCTGGTGATTACCGTCCCGATTCTGTTAATAGCCATCGGGCCGCTTGGTAATTACATCGGCATCTATCTGGAGATCGGTACATCCTGGCTCTTTGCTCACTCGGGCCCATTAACAGGAATCGTGCTGGGCGGACTTATGCCAGTGATCGTTATGACGGGTATGCATTATGCATTTTTCCCGGGAACATTACAGAATTTGAGCAAACTCGGTTACGACGTGCTGTTACTGCCGCTTAATCTTGTAGCCAATATGAGTCAAGCTGGTGCCGTAATGGCGGTATTCCTCAAAACTAAAAACAAATCGATGAAATCGATTGCTTTATCCAGCGGTATATCTGCTTTTCTGGGCATCACAGAGCCTGCAATCTATGGAGTAACGTTGAAGCTGAAAAAACCGTTCTATGCTTCGATCATCGGTGGAGCAGCCGGCGGTGGATTTATTACAGCGGTAGGGTTAAAATGTTTCGGTTTTGCCGTTCCGGGTCTGCTGTCATTGCCTTTATACATTGGACCAAATGGGGGAATGGCGAATTTTTGGTACGCGCTCATCGGTGTAGGTATCAGCTTCGTAGTTTCGTTTACAGTGACCTTATTGCTTAAGTGGGATGAACCGATTACGCAGCAACCTGCTGGGGCAAGTTCGTCAGCAATAGCTCCAACAACAGCATCGGAATCAGCAAAACGATCAGAAACAACAAATCAGTCTAATCAAATACCTGCAACACCGCCTGTGACCGTTCATTCGATTGAGGAAAAGAAAGGTGAAATATTCAGCCCGCTTACCGGTGAACTGGTCTCACTGAAAGAACTGCCTGATCCTACGTTTGCAGAGGAAATGACGGGAAAAGGAATTGCTATTTTTCCAAAAGAAGGCCGTGTAACCGCACCATTTGACGGAACGGTCACAATGATCGCGAAAAGCAAACATGCTATCATGCTGACTTCCTCCAGTGGAATCGACATTCTCATTCATGTTGGACTTAACACGGTGTCCCTGAAAGGCAAGTTTTTTGAAGAGAAGGTTGTCATCGGACAACGAGTGAACAAGGGTGATTTATTGCTGGAATTTGATATCGAGAGCATTCAAGCCGCCGGTATTGATCTGACCACCCCGGTCATTGTAGCCAACACGCCAGATTATCTTGACGTAGTACCCGTTCAGGTGAAGGGGGTGGTTCCAATGAATGAATTACTGCTACTCACCGTTCGTTAACAGCTACAGCAAAACGAATGAAGGCTTTCTATTTTACCGAGTTATAAAATTTAACGTTGTATTTACACAAAAAAGGAGAGAAACCATCATGACACAAACAACAAAACACACATTCCCTAAAGGATTCCTATGGGGCGGAGCTACCGCAGCCAATCAGCTGGAGGGCGCATTTGACGCAGACGGCAAAGGACTTTCCACCTCTGATATGGCACCTTATGTTCCCCATGAAGAGCGAAATGGTAAAGATTTTACCTTTGACGTAAACTCCATTGAACTGGAACAATATTTGAGTGGTAACACCGATGTGTATTTCCCGAAACGGAATGGAGTGGATTTTTACCACCGTTACAAAGAAGATATCGCATTGTTTGCAGAGATGGGCTTTAAAGTTTTCCGTCTTTCCATCGCTTGGCCGCGAATTTTCCCGACAGGAGAAGAAAGCGTTCCGAACGAAGCAGGCCTTGCTTTCTATGATAAAGTGTTCGACGAACTGTTGAAATACGGCATTGAGCCACTAGTCACGATCTCTCACTATGAGATGCCGATTGAGTTAACCCGCAAATATAATGGCTGGGAAAGCCGCGAGATGATTGATTTGTATTTAAAATTTGCCAACACATTGTTCGACCGTTACAAAGATAAAGTGAAATACTGGATCACGTTCAATGAGATGAATATGATGTTGACCAGCTTGTATACAGGTGGCGGCATTTTGGAAGATAAAATCAAAGGCACACCGGAACAGGTAGCCTATCAAGCAACACATCATCAGTTTGTAGCTAGTGCGCTGGCTGTAAAAAGCGGCAAAGAGAAAATGCCTAATGCCCAAATCGGCTGTATGATCTGCCGTCTGGAAACATACGCTGCATCCAGCAAACCGGAAGATGTACTTCAAACCATGAAGGAAGATCAGATGAACCTGTTCTATCCGGAAGTTCAGGCGCGTGGAGAGTACCCGTCCTATATGCAAAGATATTTTAAAGAGCAAGGCATTGAACTGGTGAAAGAGCCTGAAGATGATGCGATTATTCGCGACAACACAGTGGACTTCATTGCATTCAGTTATTACATGACGTATATCGGAAAATACGACCCGAATGACAACAGCAACTCCGGTATGCTGGTAAGTCAGATCAAAAACCCGCATCTGAAAGCCACCGAATGGGGATGGCCAATCGATCCAATCGGTCTTCGCATCGCACTGAACCGGTTGTATGACCGCTACCGGATGCCGCTCTTTATCGTAGAGAACGGGCTAGGCGCTACGGACACGCTCGAAGAGGATGGAACTGTACATGATCCTTATCGTATTGATTACCTGCGTAGCCACATCGAGCAGATGAAAGAAGCGGTAGCTGACGGTGTGGAACTGATGGGATTCACCAGCTGGGGACCGATTGATATTATCAGCTGCTCCACATCCGAGATGGGTAAACGTTATGGCTTTATCTATGTTGATCAAGACAACGCGGGTAATGGTTCGCTGGATAGAACACGCAAAGACTCATTCTATTGGTACAAACAAGTGATTGAGTCCAATGGTGAGATTCTTTAACCAAATGTGACTAGGACTCGTCATTCTTATCTCTAATTTTTTAACACAAATATAAGAAGGTTGCCTCATCAGGCAGTCTTCTTATATTTCATTTCACGCCCCTTAAGGCCTAACACAAAAGATCATTAATCATTTTGAATTGACATATCGCAAAAGATCGATATAATGATGGTTATGAATCCAATTGAAATTTTGAAAGCTGTCTCGAATGAATCCAGATTTCAGATCTTACAATGGCTCAAAGAACCAAACGAGCATTTCAAACCCCATGAAGGAGTGGATATGAACGAAATAGGGGTATGTGTAAGTCAAATCACCGACAAACTCAACATGACACAGTCGACCGCCTCCCAGTATCTTACGATATTGCAGCGGGCAGGGCTGATCACAACCAAACGGATAGGCAAATTTACGTATTATCAGAGAGACGAGGAAGCGATAGCTGAATTTACTCGTTATATGATGAGTGATATGTAAGTTGCAACTGAGTTCTTACCAAGAATTCAGTTTTTCTTTAACTTTTCATATCGACAATTCACAATATGTCATTTTGTGTGATCAGTTATATCTAAAATTTCAGATATAACATTTTATAAATTTATTAAGGAGTGGTATTCCATTGAAGTCATCCAATTCGAAAGTTTACATTTTAGCAATCGTTAGTTTTTTGGTCGGCACTTCCGAATATGCTCTATCAGGTATTTTAGACAAGGTCGCCTCTTCATTTGATGTCTCACTGGCTGCAGCAGGTCAGTTAATTACCATTTTTTCTTTGATCTACGCTCTTTGTACACCTATTCTAATGGCGCTCACCGCGAGTATGGACAGAAGAAAGTTAATCGTGATCAGTATGGGCATATTTGTTGTTTCTAATATCCTTGCCTTTGTCCTTCCAGGATATGGGCTCTTTGCAGCTGCTCGGGTCATGATGGCGATTGGAGCAGGAATTGTCGTGGTCACTGCTTTGAACATTGCCGCTAAAATTGCACCGTCAGGTAAACAAGCAAGTGCGATTGCTACAGTGGTTATGGGCTTCACAGCATCATTAATCATTGGTGTTCCCCTTGGGCGAATTGCAGCTGACACTCTAGGTTGGAAATCCATGTTTGGAGGAATTGCCATTTTAGGCATTTTGGCTATAATCATTCTTTCTTTCGTCATTCCGCGTATTGAGGGGGACGCGCCTGTGCCGCTCAAGCAGCAGCTAAGTCTATTGAAAAAACCAAAAGTCGCATTAGGATTAGCGATCACTTTCTTCTGGCTGGGAGGATACTCAATCGCTTATACGTATCTCTCACCCTATTTGCTTCAAGTATCAGCATTAAATAACCAATATCTCAGTGGATCTTTGCTTGTATTTGGTATAGCAAGCATGATTGGTTCCAAGCTTGGTGGCTTCAGTGCGGATCGGTGGGGAGTTCATCGCACATTATTCAGTGGATTTGCACTACATATTCTCATGCTGATCCTGCTGTCCATTGTGACCCATACATTAGTGGGCGTAATGATCGTACTTTTGTTGTGGTCCTTTTCAGCCTGGTCTTCCGGTCCAACGCAGCAATATCATTTAACGACCATTGAACCGGAAGCTTCAGGAGTGATGCTAAGTCTTAATCAGTCCATGATGCAGCTTGCTATGGCAGCCGGTGCAGGTATGGGAGGAATCGCGATTGAAACGTTCTCTCTCTCATCGATAACCTGGATTGGTGCTGGTGGAATTGCTATCGCAATAATAGCATTAATCATCCTTAATAAAGTGAATGTTAATCATTGACTTCGATAAATTAATCGTAGATTACATTTTTACCTTCATCACTTAACTTTTTCAGAGATGAAGTCATATGATCAATTTCTGCATCCGTGTGTCGTTCCCATGAACTTAATTCAGCGACGATCTTTAGTGCGGATTTGGATCGATAGGATCGAGTCGGGTTTCCAGGGAACCGTTTATCCGTTACGTTGGGATCATTTTCGAAATCTCCTAAGGGTTCTACGATGTAAATTCGTTCTTTTGAATCAGATCGTGCTAATTCGGCACCCCATTTAGCAGCATTTAAGGTTCCGGTGAAGTAGATGTGATTCGACTTCTTGTCTTGATAATTGGATAAAAATTGCGGCTCTAATAAATCGCCAATGTTTAGTTCTACTTTGGTACCGTGAAAAAAGGGACCCGGATCTAAGACTATTTTTTTGTCATCCATTACGGACACACCTCAACTTTTAGATTTGTATTAGGGCGTGTCTGAAAACGTTGAAGAAAGCAGATTTTGCTGAATTTTCGTTCCAAGCAAGGAAGTTTTCTGCAGGCGTGCCGAGGCACGTCAAGGGAAACTGACGCAGAAGGGGGCGAAAAGGCGGTAAAAGATGCACTTCAGTAGGTTTCAAGACACGCCCTAAGCAGTATAGTGCAGGCATCGGTGAAAAAACAGTCTGTTATTCTATTTTCATAAACGTTATAATTAGAGTAGAGGAAAGATACTGTCCCGTGGAACGGACCATAATTGTTTCAATTCAGCCGCTAATTTAGCGGCTTTTTTTGTTTTTAACACGAACAGCAGTCAGCCGAAGAGGCAAGGCTGCGTCAATCACCTGCCATCGAATCCTCATTCATATTACACCTTAAACATCGAGGCATTGGATGCGTAATACGAAATAATAAATTGTTGGAATTGTTCCAATGATGAAGAGAGGTTTCGATGTTTCATCCATGACAAGCTGATCGGATATACGGCGGCATCGTCAGCAATCGGCACATAGTGCAGTCCAAGATTACGACAGACAGAGACAGGCAGCAGTGCAACCCCACGATCCAGTCTGATGATCTCGACCAATGTATGAGAATCGACCTCGAATGCCAAATGGGGAACAAAACCTGCCCTTTCACACAGCATCAAGGTGAAACGTCGGTATTCATCGTTATTGGCGAGAGAAAGAAAAGGTTCACTCGCAGCGGCGTGTAATGAAATTTGCTTTTCACTGCCATAAGCATGATCAGCAGGCAAGACAAGCACAATGTCCTCCTCGACAAGCACGCGGCTGTCAATCTCCTCATCCTGAACCGGGTAGCCGGTGATCCCCAGATCCACATCTCCTTTTTTCAGCTGTGTAATAATGTCATTTCGACTTGCAATACCTTGATGAAGCTGTGAATCGGGGAAAACTTCGATATACTCACGTATCAAACCTGATAGAAATCTTGAATTGGAGATAGAGATCCGGATCAACCTCGACAGTTCATCCTCTTTTTCCGTAATGGCCAGCTTGGCATTCTCCAGCTCAACAAAAATGCGGTTCACATGTTTCAGCAAAATTTCTCCAGCGGCATTCAGCTCAATGTTTCTGCCTTTTCGATGAAAAAGGGGAGTACCCATTTCGTCCTCCAACCGCTTTATGGTGAGACTTAACGAAGGCTGAGCGATATTTAACTGAGCAGCAGCTTTGGAGATATGTTCTGTGTAAGCTACCGTTTGAAAATATTTTAGCTGGAGAAGCTCCATTGTTATGCACTCCTTATTTATTTGAATAAATATATATAGTACTTATTATGTATTATATTAAATTTAAAGAAAGATGTAGACTTTATTTATAGCAAATAAGTAAATAAACACACAACGCAATGACATAACCAATCAATCATTAATGCAAAGGCAGGTGTCTTTTTCATGAAAATCGATGTGAACAATATCGCCAAAAACCTGAACACGCCTTTAACAGCCCCGGCATATCCAATGCCACCGTATAAATTCGTTAATCGCGAGTACCTGAACATCATCTACCGAACGGATGAACAGGCTCTGCGGGCAGCTGTTCCTGAGCCATTGCAAATCACCGAACCCTTGGTGAAATTCGAAGTGATGTGGATGCCGGACGTCTCCGGACTTGGCGCATATACGGAAGCTGGACAGGTCATTCCCGTGCAGTTTAATGGGGAAGACGGGGATTACATGCATTCGATGTACGTGGATAACTTTCCCGCCATTGCAAGTGGCCGAGAGTTAACCGCTTATCCCAAAAAGCTCGGTGCTCCCAAGCTGTACACAGACTCTGACACACTTGTCGGTACACTGGACTATGGATCACTGCGCGTAGCCACAGCAACGATGGGTTTCAAACATGTGGAGATGGACAAAGAGCTTGCGAAAAATGAAATCTGCCGTCCCAACTTTATGATCAAAATAGCTACGGATTATACCGGGAATCTGCGGATCTGCGACCTGATACGTACCCAGATTACCGACATCGAGGTGAAGGAAGCTTGGACAGGCCCGGCTCGGCTACAACTTTTTGAGCATGCGCTTGCGCCTTTGGCTGATTTACCAGTGCTTGAAGTCGTGTCTGCTTCACACATCCTGACGAACTTAACTTTGAATGCAGCACAGCCTGTATATAACTATCTGGAAGAAAAATAAGGAGGCAACACATATGAGAATTGCAATTGTAGGTGCAGGTTCACTTGGAACCATCGTTGGAGCTTATCTGGCAGATGGCGGAATGGACGTGGAGTTAATTGATGCATATCAGGAACATGTCGATGCACTTAATCAGACAGGAGCAAAAGTAACCGGAACGACCGAGTTTCAGGCCAAAGTAAAAGCCATCACCCCTGAACAAAAGTCAGGGCAATATGATCTTGTGCTGTTGTTAACGAAACAATTGTACAATGAGTCTGTATTGAAAGAATTGCTTCCATATCTGCATGAAGACAGTGTTGTATGTTCTCTGCAAAACGGAATTCCCGAAGACAACGTGGCATCTATAGTTGGGGAGCACCGTGTTATCGCGGGTTCCGTTGAGTTTGGTGCTACATTCATGGAACCCGGCGTATCCAGTCTGACCACGGCGTATCCTCAATTCAAGCAGTACGCATTCCAGATCGGTGAATTGAATGGAGAGACAACCGAGCGAATTCAGCGTGTAAAAGAAGTACTGGATCTCGTTGGGGGTACACATATCTCGGATAACCTGGTTGGAACGAAATGGTCAAAACTGCTGATCAACAATGCTTTTAGCGGTTTATCTGCTGCACTGAACGGCACGTATGGAGATATTCTGGATCATGAAGCGGGCATTCGAAGTGCGGTTCATATCATTGACGAAACGATCAAGGTCGGACATGCGAATGGAGTTTCTTTTGTCACCATGAACGGATTCGATATGGCTTCGCTTGAGCTACAGAGCGAAAAGGAAATCCCCGCACGTATTGAAACGTTACGCCATGTAATGGAACCTTCCAGATTGCTTAAAGCGAGCATGTTGCAGGATCTGGAGAAACAACGTAAAACGGAGATTCATTATATCAACGGCGTAGTTTCGAGCAAGGCTATAGGTACCGGGATTGCAACACCGTATAATGATACGGTCGTTCAACTGGTCGAAGCCGCAGAAGAAGCACAGAACGTACCTGAGTTTGTAACTAACATCTATGCGTTTGAGCAGCTTTTGAATATGTCACAGGTGTAAAACTTGAAGCTTGATGTAATCACAAATTCATAACACAAAACGCAAAACGCAAACAAAGAAGCCTTGCCTTCCACATGAGTACAAGAACTCTACGTGTGAGGGAGGGCTTCTTTTATTTGCAAACTCTAGCTTAGGGATCGTTGGCCAATCTGTCTAATCTTGCTCCACGAATTGACTCTATCGGTTGCCCTCATTGCCTGCATAATGCAACAGCATATCAACCAACTGCTTTGTCATCTGATCATCCAGTTGATGAAGTTCATGTGAGCGCTGCGTAAACATCTTCTGCAACATACCCATCATCACCGTAAATATGAACTGCGCCAGCTTAAGCGGAGGGGTAGCGTTGCGGATGCTACCGTCGGCAACTCCTGAGTTCAATGCTTCAAGCAGGAAGTGGTTCTCTTTACCGTTTTGGATAAACCGTTCATAAGTATCCTTCAATTCCGGCTGAAAATGAACCACCTCATAATTGATATCAAATAATTGGATAAAACGAATATGGTCCGGATTTTCCTTAGCAAAAGAAACCCATGCGTTCAGCATCGCTGCAAGCTGTTCACGGCCACTATCACTTTGCCTTGCAGCCTTTCCGACGTGCTCGGTCATGGTTTCAACCAACTGCATCTGAATGGTAAGCAACAGCTCATCGATCGATTGAAAATGTTTATAGAAGGTCACTCGGCTTAGATTCGCTTCAGCGCAAATGTCTTTAATCTTCACTTGAAGCAGACCGTGCTTTAGAAAAAGGTGCTTACCCGCTTCGATCAGTTCATCCCGATTCTGATTTTTTAACTGCTGATGCCAATTCTCATTCGCTTGCATATCGGTTTCCTTTCCTGGAGCGTTGTGCATTCATCGTAAGTAATAATGCTGCCAGTAACATAAAGGCACCAAAAATATACGGAAAGTTTACGTTTTTGTCAAATAGCAGACCTGCAACGAGCGGGCCGAAGACGGTTCCCAGACTAGAATAGGTCGTATTCAGGCCAGAGGCGTAACCTTGACGATCCCCGGCACTTTTGGATATCAGGGAGCTGACAGTTGGTCGCAGGAACGCATTAAATGCAAAATAAAGCGCTGATGCAAATAACAGAAATACTAGATTCACTTTAATTAACATGAGCAAGAGAGCAATCGGGGTCATGATTAAGGACAGACGAATGAGTTTGATTTCGCCCAAGCGTTTCACAAAAAAGTCCAGTAACCAGATCTGAATCACAATGCCGATAATCGCTCCCATCGTAATAATAATCGAGATGGTTGAAGCATTAAAGCCATATTTGTATTTGGCAAACAGCGAGAAGACCGTCTCATAACTCATCAAACCAAAGGTCATCACCAGGATAATCAACAAATATCCGAAATAGGGGACCTTGAACGAACTCCAGATTTGCTCGCCCATGGTGAACCCTTTTTTCTTCGACGTTGAGATTGTTCTTTTTTCAGGTGGAAGAGTCTCTGGCAAGAGAAGGGTAAGTATTGCCGCAACTAAACCCAAACCGGAAGCGACGAAATACGGCATACGTACACCCATCTCGGCAATAAAACCGCCAAGACCAGGCCCAAGCACCATTCCCAGGTTCATTGATGCACCGAAATAACCCATCCCCTTGGCACGAGTCTCCGGAGTTGTAATATCGGCCACATAAGCCAGATTGGCTGGAACCATCAGACCTAGACTGATTCCCCCGATGAAACGAGCGATATAGAGGAGAGGCAGAGATGTGGATACTGCAAAAATAAGATCAGACACGACAACCAGAAACATACCTGCCATAATCAGCTTTTTTCGTCCAAAACGGTCAGCCCATTGTCCTCCAAGCGGAGAAAATAGAAACTGGGCTGCGCCAAAGGCTGCGACCAAAAATCCGGCAACAGTGCCTCCTGCATGGAACAGCTTGAGATACTCCGGTAATATTGGAATCAGCATCCCTTGTCCAAGCAAAGCAATAAACAGATTTAACATCAAAATGAACATCGGAAAGCGGGTGGATTGTGTCATGGTACGCATACGTTTAAATTTCTCCTTCTCCATTATCTACATATTTTTATGGTTTACACACCGTTAACATTTACTCATTGTAAACCATTATAGTGTGTTATAATTCCTGTTGTAAATACATTTTTGATGGAAAAGGGTGAGACATATTGATTGATCACAACAATCAGGAAGAGTATCGAGATCCAATGAACTATGATCTGGAATTTGGCGGTGAGACGGACAAATACGAATTTTTCCTTCAACTTGCCAAGAAAAATCCGGGACATGTGCTGGAGCTTGCTTGTGGAACAGGATTAGCCACACTTTATTTAGCCGAAAGAGGAGTTCCAATTAGCGGTGTAGATATCGTAGAGCCTATGCTCGCGTATGCGAGGGTCAAAGCGAAGGATCTGCCGGTTGATTTTATCGAAGCAGATGCGCGTACGTTTGAATCCGATCAGCGATTTTCCATGATTTTTCTGACGGGAAATGCATTTCAGGCTTTTCTGAGCGATGAGGATCAGCAGGCATTGCTGCAAACGGCGTATAATCATTTGGAGCCTGGTGGCATAATTGCATTTGAGATGCGAAATCCGGACGGCAATGATTTATCGGATGAAGAAGAAGAGCAGTGGGGCACATTTGTCGATGTGGATGGCGTGACGGTTAATGTATCTGGTAGCCAGACATATGATGCCGAGAAACAGATCATGCACTGGACAACCGTTCGAAACTGGGGGCATCGTCAAACCACTTCACGCATTGCTTGCCGATTCACAGATGTGCAGACACTGCAGCAGTTGCTGGAAAAGCAAGGTTTTACCCTGGAGAAGCAATATGCGAACTGGGATCAAACGCCGTTTCAACCCTCAAGTCCAATGGTAATTAGTGTATGTAGGAAAGGGTAAGTATACATCGTAATGATTAAAATGATTGAAATGATGGATTGAAATTACATAAGTAGAAAGGGGAATGTTTGATATGACAACAACATCTAAAACTTGTAACGATTGCGGAGGTACGTCCTTTGTGGAGGCAACCGACTTTATTAATTTGCGGCCTTTGGATAAAAAGATGTCAGTTGGTTCTGAACGTGTGTATACGATTTGTCTGAACTGCGGTGAGGTTGTTTCCATTAAGGTGAAAAACCCGGAGAAGTTGGTGAATTAAATCGTTTTCGGGAGAGAAGACAAAAGGAATCCTGCACTTATAGTACGACTTGACCGTTTTATCATTTTCATCACAGGCAACCGATATGTCGGTTGTCTTTTTTGCTTTTCCCACCTTGTATTTCAAATGATACATTTAGTAGAATGATGAAGCACATACACTTGATTTTAAGAGGTTACGCTAGGATAGGGGTGCTACAATGAATCGCATTTTGCTTGTTGAAGATGATGAAAATTTTGTATTTGGAATAGAATATACGCTAACCAATGAAGGGTATGAGGTCACTCATGCGGGAACCTTGAAGGAAGCTCGCGATGCTCTTGTGCAACACGAGATAGATCTTATTTTGCTCGATATTAATTTGCCTGACGGAACGGGATATGAATTATGCAAGCAAATTCGTGTGGACTCAGAGGTGCCGATCATTTTTCTCACCGCGCTGGATGAAGAGATGAATGTGGTCGCGGGACTTGATCTGGGTGCTGACGATTATATGACCAAGCCGATTCGTACCAAGGAGCTGCTTTCTAGAATCAAGGCTGTTTTACGGCGTCATTCCCGCCCTGAACAGCATTCAAACATATGGAAATCCGACGACTTTGAAGTTCGCGTGCTGGAAGGTGTTGTTTTCAAAAACAAAAATGAAGTTCCGCTCACAACGCTAGAGTTCCGGCTGCTTCTTATGTTAATGTCCCATCCCAAACAAATATGCAGCAGGACATCAATCCTTGAGAAGTTATGGGATGTCTCTGGTGAATTCATTGATGATAATACGTTGTCCGTACACATACGCAGATTAAGGGAAAAGGTGGAGGAAACACCCGCCGCGCCTAAGTATATTGTTACAATTCGTGGGGTTGGATACAAATGGAACGCCGAAACGACAGGAGCATACCGCTGATGGTTGAAGTCATCCGTAATCCAGAGTGGAAATCTGTGTTCACCAAGTTCATCCTTGTTCAATTAGGTTTGACTGCAATCATTTATGTTGTGATGAACCTACAAACACAAAGCATTAATGAAACGGTTGTGAACCAGCACGCGGCCTTTGTTGGACAAGTGTTAAGTAAGCAACCACAGCTCGAAGATCAGCTCATTCATACGATCACTCAAGGGACAGACCCGCAGGATCTTAAGCTAGGTAAACAGATATTGTCTCGATACGGGTATACGGAGCATATGAATATTCAGGATCAGCCTGCCCTATCGGGAACAGCATTACCTGGGAATACAGCGTTGATCTTTTTCCTGTGCGGTATCCCGGTTTTGTTGCTTTTATATGGGGAGTACCGCAAGCTGTTTTCCAGAATACGCCGTGTTACATATGCAGCGGAGCAGGTAGTGGAAGGTCAATTCGATACCTCATTACCTGAGAATGCAGAGGGAGACTTCAGCGCTCTTGGCCATAGCTTTAACATGATGGCAGGCAGACTAAGTCATAGTGTAGATCAGCTGAAGCAGGAGAAAACATTTTTAAGCCATCTGCTTACCGATATATCACATCAACTCAAAACACCGCTCGCATCCCTGCTCGTATTTAATGAAAATATGTTGCATGACCCACACATGAAAGAAGACGTCCGAGCCACTTTTCTGGAACGAAGCAAGCAACAGATCGAACGCATGGAATGGCTCATTATCAGCTTGTTGAAGCTGGCAAGAGTGGAAGCGGGAGCCATCGTTTTTCAACTGCAAAACATTAAACCCAAAGACATCATTGAATCAACGGTGCAGACCTTGCAACCCTTGGCGGAGCAGAAGAAACAGACTATTGTCGTTCAAGGCGGCGAGGGCATGTTGCTGCATGCAGATGAAGAATGGTTAACCGAGGCGATTATTAATCTGACTAAAAATGCACTGGAGCACTCTCCCGTATCAGGAAAAGTTTACATTACCATGGAAGACGAAGGCTTGTTTCATTCGATTATCATCCGGGATGAGGGGGAAGGGATCGGGCCGGAACAGATCCCCCATGTGTTCACGCGATTTTACTTAGGTAGAAGCAATGCTAAACCTCACAGTACCGGGGTAGGTCTGTCCCTGACCAAGTCCATTATTGAAGGTTTGGGTGGAACGATCTCGGTATCAAGCGAGCCTGGAGAGGGAGCTGAACTCCGAATTACTTTTATGAAAACAATGTATTGAGAGGAAGCTTACAATAACGTAAGCTTCCTCTTCACTTTAACGTAAGCTTCCGAGCCTATAATAACCATATGAATACAACAATTGTTCACAGCTCATGAAGGAGGCACATGCTTTGGAAATTTTAAAAACGCGTGAATTATGTAAAACATACGGAAGTAACGACGCGAAGGTCGACGCATTGAAAGAGATTAATTTAACGGTTCAACAAGGTGAATTTGTCGCTATTGTTGGTGCGAGCGGTTCGGGGAAAAGTTCGTTACTTCATCTACTTGGAGGTGTAGATCGCCCAACCAGTGGACAAGTCCATATTGATGGGACAGACCTGTATTCTCTGAACGAAACGGATTTAGCCATTTTCAGAAGACGAAAGATCGGATTCATTTTCCAGGCGTATAATCTGATTCCGGTTCTAAGCGCAGAAGAAAATATTAAACTGCCTATGCTACTAGACCATCGTCAAGCCGATGAAGACTATGCAGACGAACTAATGAACGTACTCGGTCTAAAAGACAGAAAGCATCATCTCCCTAACCAGCTATCAGGTGGACAGCAACAGCGTACAGCCATTGGACGAGCCTTGATTAACAAACCTTCGATCATACTAGCTGACGAACCAACAGGCAATCTCGATAGCAAAAACAGTAAAGAAATTGTAGATTTGCTCACCTATTCGGTTCGAAAATACAATCAAACCTTGATTATGATTACACATGATTCCAATGTAGCCCGGAGAGCGGATCGGATTGTAAATATTAAAGACGGGGTCCTTTTCGATCAGCAATCTGGGGGCGAGAGCGATGCGTAAGTACACAGGGCTCACCGAGAAGTATTTACTTGGCCAGAAAAAAAGATCCATTCTCACCATTGTTGGCATCATTCTATCGGTAACACTTCTTACCGCTGTCGGCACACTAGCAATGAGTTATCAGGACAAACTGGTACGTCAGACAATTCAAGATTATGGAGATTATGAGGTGTCCTTCAATGGGGTTCCTGGCAAAGACGTACCTCGTATCGTAAACCAGGCCGCCATAGGCAGTGCAGGAGTCATTCATCGTATTGGTTATGCAACCATAAGTTCCACGAGTGAAAAGGAGCAAAAGGAAAATCCTTTTGCTGCGCCGTATCGTTATCTGAATGTGAAGGGATACGACTCGCAAGCCATGTCCAAGCTTCAAGTTCAGTTGGAGAGTGGACGTTTGCCACAAAAGCCTAATGAAATCATCCTGTCATCCTGGAGTCTGAATAATTTCACTTCGAAACCAGCGGTTGGTGACAAGATCACGCTGGATCTGGGAGATCGGGTCGAAGCTTCCACCGGAAAGGTGAAGAGCGTGAACTCCATTGGTGATTATGGGTGGAATCTGGATGAAAAATTCAAACCGCGTATGAAACAGCAATATACTGTTGTCGGGGTGATGAAAACAGCCAAAAATGTAACGTGGTCATCCACTTTTATCTATTCAGCGATTACGTATGATGATCATCAAAAAATCGATCCGTCTCAGAATTTTTTTATCTATGCGACCATGAAATCGATGGACAATATAAAGGAGAAGAGCGAGGCCATTCTCTCTTCATTGGGTTTAGGGAATGTGGATCAAGGTTCTGCTCAGGAGCTGAACCGTGAAAATGTGTTAAAGGATATACGCATTGAATATAACAATGAATTGCTCAAACTGTTTGGCAAGAGCACCTATGCCAACGTTAACCAAAGCTCAATGTATGCATTTGCAGCTATTGTTCTAATTATCATGGGATGCACCAGCGCGGTAATTTACAATACGTTTCATATTTCAGTGCTTGAACGCATTTCTCAGTTTGGCATGCTGCGCTGTATCGGTGCAACACCAGCCCAGATTCGCAGGATCGTATTCAAGGAAGCGACTGTGCTTAGTCTAATTGCCATTCCAATCGGTTTATTTACAGGAACAGTTCTAATGAAAGTTTTATTCTATAACATTAGCATGCTGACATTAGGCTTCTTGAACGATATGCACATGATTATTTCATTGCCTGTTCTACTTGCGGCAGCAGGTTTAGGACTGATTGTTGTCTATGTGTCAGCGCTGGGTCCAGCCAAACTGGCCTCCAACGTTTCACCGCTTGAAGCACTGAAAACCTCAGGCAGCACGGCGGTAGAGCAGGGGGATTTCAAGCGCTTATCTTTTGCAGGTAGCAAATGGCTAGGGTTTGAAGGTCGGTTTGCCAGCCGAAATATTCGGCGGAACCGAAAGAGATTCCGCATTACGGCTTTTTCGATGATTATCAGCATTGTTATGTATATTGTGTTTGGCGGCTTGGTGAACCTTCTAGGAACAACCTCTGAATCAGGCATCGATTACTCTTACTCCTTGGACTATCAAGGGATGAATAAACGTATCCCTAATTCGGTGTATAATAAGCTGGTTACACTTGATGGAGTTAAAGAGGCGTATCCGTTCTACAACCACCAGCTTCAAGCGATCATTCCGAAAGAGAAAATAAATCCGGATTACTACCAGCAGCAGAAAGAAATGTACACGGTTGAACAGGAAAACGGGTATCGGATGGGTAACAACTTTCTGACATCTTACGGTATAAACGGACTTCAGAAACTTCGTCCCAAACTCACCTCCGGAAGCATTGATGCAAGCCAAATGAATGATGAAAATGGTGTCATTGTTATCCAGAAAATCAGCATGATCACCGAAAAAGGAACTAACATGATCATTGATCAAACCCGTTTCAAGGTAGGGGATAAAATTAAGGTTCGGTCAATGGGTGACAAGCAGGCATACAAAACCGTTACTGTTGTCGGTACCGCAGACCAAGCTCCTCTCTCTGGTAAATACACCGAAAGTGCTGTTATTGAAATGATAACGACACCGAAGGTGATTGAAAACATCACGGGCGATAATGCTTATGACAGAATATTCATTCAAGCGAGTCCTGAGACAGATAACGGGGCAATTGTGGGTTATTTCAAGAGCCTTGTTCAGCAGGATGCAGGGTATAACTATCGCGATCGGGTAGAGGAGATGAAACAAGCCCGTAACGATGCGCTGACGCTAAATATATTCCTGTACGGTTTTATAGGAGTCATTGCAGCCATTGCGTTTCTGAATATTTTGAATACGGTAAGTACGAATCTTATTCTGCGGACGAAGGAGTTCGCCGTATTAAAAGCGATTGGTATGACGCAAAAGGAAATTCGTAAGATGGTTTTGCTTGAGGGTGTGTTCTATGGCGTATTTGCAGCTGTGTACGGAAGTCTTCTAGGTACAGGTTTGAGCTATGGTGTGTCCTATCTGATGAGGAATGCGGTGCAGATCGAATGGATTATGCCATGGGGCAACATTCTCATTAGCAGCTTGGGTGCTATCGCTGCCACCCTCTTAGCCTCCTACTGGCCGCTTAGACGTCTTGAACGAATTCAGATTACAGATGGTTTGCGCGGGGAAAATTAACGCGTCCAAAAGCTCGGTTGTTCGCTTTAGAACGAACAACCGAGCTTTTGGGCATGAATAAAGCATGAATAGACAAGTGGAATTATAGAATTGATCATCAGATCAAATCAGCCAATTAATTAATTAATTAATTAATGGACTAAGAAGTCGTTACTCCTTTAAGAAAAACACGTACAATTTTCTCCGCCATGACATGATGAGACTCATATTTTTGCTGATCATGCACCCGGTTCCCCATCAACATTAGAGTCGAAAAAGCCTCAGCCAAGAAAAGCGGATCTTCTTCACGAAAGATTTTCTCATCCATGGCTTTTTTAAAATGCGAGGCTAGTACGTCATGAATCTGATGCTCCGCTTCACGTATCGCATGAATCTGTTCTTGCTCCAATAAACGCTCCGCTTCACGCATCATCATTTCAATCTCACCATGCGGATTAGCAAGACGAGCTTCCGCTAATCGGATTAATCCGTCTCGTAAATGTTCCGCCTCATCCAGCATATGCGCCGTAATTTTTCTAACGTTCTGCAACATCGTTGTCATGGCTGCCACGAATAGATCCGCTTTGCCCGCGAAATGATAATATATGGTTGGTTTGGATACGCCGCATTTCTTCCCAATCTGCTGAAGGGTAACCATCTCGTAGCCAAATTCTTTAAATAGGGTAGATGCCGTATAGATAATAGTTTGTTGCATGGAAATGTCATTGTCCGTCTGCTTGGGTCTTCCGCGCAAACGTTTAGGTACTTGCTCTGGCATAGATTCGTACACACTCCTTCCACAATATTTTATGTCAAATCATAAATATAAGCAAAGAAGCTTGTAATTTTACTTACCAGTAAATATAATTAGTTCTGTAATTAAAAATGATACGTTTAAAGGTGGGCAACGAAGTTATGGCAAAAACAACCGTGCGTAAGAGCAGATGGAAGAAAATAACGATATGGATTAGTGTAATTATTATTGCCCTGGTAGCAGGGGTGTTTGCGTACCTGGCATCTGTCACATACAGCCCTTCGGAACAAGCGGAAGTGGCAATGAAAAGTGATGATCGGGTCGTTGTTAGTGAAGTGAAGAACGGTTATCAATTTGAACCTAAAGGGCAGGACATCACACAGCCTAATTTTGTGTTCTATCCCGGAGGTCTAGTGGAGCCGGCAAGTTATGCGCCTATGGCACGAGCAATAGCGGAGCAAGGACATCGTGTGTATATTACGAAGATGCCGCTGAACTTGGCGATGTTCGGGGAAAACCGGGCGGATTCGTTTCTCGCTGAACATGCGGGTGAAAGCTTTGTTATTGGTGGACACTCCCTAGGAGGTGTATTCGCTTCAAGATATGCTGCAGCGCACACAGCTCAGATCAAAGGTGTCTTTTACCTAGCTTCTTATGCGGATGATGGCGGAAGACTGGACGGAACGAACTTATCCGCACTGCAAATTACGGGAAGCAATGATGGTGTTCTGAACTGGGAATCGTGGGAAAAAGCCAAATCCAATCTTCCGAATAACACGGCATATGTAAGCATTGAAGGCGGCAACCATGGTCAATTTGGCTCCTACGGAATGCAGAAGGGAGACAACGCACCTAAGATCACAGAACAGGAACAGCTTAAGCAGGTTGTTCAGGCATTGGAAGAATGGATGAAATCAATAAAACCATAGATAAAATAAAAAAGACCGAAGTTTTCATCTGCAAACGATGAATGCTGTCGGTCTTTTTATGATTTTCTATTGAACAACGGGAGTGTTTTCCACTTCTTGGTTAACGTCTACGGAAGGCTCCGCTGCGTGCCAGAGCAAAAAAGAGGAGCAGGGCAATGATTGAGCCAACGATCGCCGGAATGATATGAAACCCGCCAATCACCGGTCCCCTTGGTCCAAGCAATTCGGTTCCTAACCAGGAACCGATAAAACCCGCAACAATGTTCCCAATTACACCGCCCGGTACGTCCCGCCCAATCAAGTTGCCACTTAACCAGCCAATAAGTCCACCAACAATAAGTACCCAGAGCAGATCCATGGTTTGTTCTCCTTTCTTCGGGTTTATTACAAGTCATGTTGGGTTCAGTGGAATATACCTCATCTTATATTGGTGGAGTACTGCAAATGCTCTGTGCTAAGATGAGGGTACTTATGATTTAAGCTGGGGAACAAGGATAGAAGGGGTGTACAGTCCATTGAATAAAATACTTGTCATTGACGATGAAGTCGCCATTCGGGATTTAATTGAGCTAGTGCTTAGAAGAGAGAACTATGATGTAAAAACCGCAGAAGATGGCAAAACCGGGCTGCAATTGCTGGACTCTTTTCAACCAGACCTGGTAGTGCTTGATTTGATGCTGCCCGATTGCTCGGGATATGACTTATGCAAGGAGATTACCGGGAAACGTGCTGTTCCTGTTATTATGCTCTCTGCCAAAAATGAGATTATAGATAAGGTGCTTGGATTAGAACTTGGCGCGGAAGATTACATGACCAAACCGTTTGACAATCGGGAATTGCTCGCTCGCATCAAGGTAGTTTTGAGAAGAAACGAGAGCAAGGTGGAGACAAGTGAAGGGGCGGAAGTGCCGTCGACACGTATCATCCATGAAGAGCTGACTTTTGATATGGAAAGCCGAAGAGTGCTGAAAAACGATGTTCCCGTCTCTTTGACGGCCAAAGAGTTTAAAATTCTGGAAACTTTACTTAAAAGGCCTGACAAAATCTATACTCGGGATGAGCTCTTACAGATCGGATGGGGATATGATTTTATGGGAGATAGTCGTAGTGTGGATATGACCATCATGCGACTACGGAAGAAACTGGAGGATAACGCGGACGAACCGAAATATGTCAGAACGATCTATGGATTCGGTTATCAACTTGGAGGTGGCGAGGCCTGAAGTACGCAACCCGGTTACTGCTGAACTATTTATTTTTCTCTGTGTTGTCCTTTGGCATCATCATCTTTGCCGTTAATAAAGCCATTGATTACTACAGCTTCATTACTATTGAAAAACAGATGATGGAGAAGGCAGATCTCTCCGAGCTGTCCTTCCGTGAAGTGCTGGCACAGCATCGATCATCATCAGGGGAGCCGCAGACGAAGGAAATCGTCAGACTTGCACTGGAGAAGCTGAAGGCTTCAGGCAAAGAAGTGCGTATCTATGACAGCTCCAAGCAGCTACTGGGCTTGGCTGTAGATGGCATCATCATTAATGATGGCAAACCACATATTTTCGAGAAAAATATTGAAAAAGCTCTGAGCGGTAGCTATGCCTACACTGTAACGGATGATCATCTGCTTTATTTTGCGACTCCCATTCAGAATCAATTTTACGAAAATGCTTATGTGTACGAGTTCGTAGAGGACATTTCGTACTTTTATGCAATCATGGATCAAATCCGTTATGTGCTGTTTGCAGGCGCGGGCGGATTCATTGTGCTGATTACGTTAGCCAGTCTGTGGATTGCACGAAATACAACCAAACCGATTAAGGTGCTCCTTGGTGCCGCGCAAAGTTTCTCCAGACAGGAATTTAAGCGAGTTCATCTGAACCGCAAGGATGAGCTGGGGATGCTCGCGGATGGACTCGACTCCATGGGACAGCAGCTTCATAATTACATTCAATACCAGAAACAATTTGTCTCGAACGTATCTCACGAATTAAAAACACCTCTCGCAGCCATTCGTGGTTTCTCTCAATACTTGTACGAAGGAGAGAATGAGAACGAAGAGTTACAAAAAATCTATGCTCATCTGTTGCAGGAATCGGATCGGCTCACCCGTTTGATTAATGAACTGTTGTTGTTATCCCGATTTGACAAGGCAGGTTCAAGCGAGCTGGAGGTCGAAAAGACGGAAATGAACGCACTGATCCAGCAAGTCGCCAGAAATATGGAAGCCAAAGCTAAGGATAAAGAGATCAGGATCACAGTTAAACAAGTAGAGGAAGACCAGGCGGATGAAGGTCTGACAAAAGTCTATGCGAGCGTCAATCCAATGCTCATGTCCCATGCAATCGCCAACCTGTTGGATAACGCTATCAAATATTCAGGCAGTCATTCGCAAATTGATGTGGAGATGGAACATACGTCAAGCGAGGTCGTTGTAAAGATAAGTGACCAAGGCATAGGCATCGCGGGTGATGAACTAGAGCGAGTGCAGGAGCGCTTTTACCGGGCGAAAAATGCAAGCACAGCGAATGGTTCAGGTCTCGGTTTGTCCATTTGCAAAGAGATCGTCGAGCGTTTTAATGGATATATCGACATCGAAAGTGAGTTAGGACAAGGTACGACAATTACGATTGTGTTACCTCGTGCTTAAGCCCGCTCCTGAATCGAAGCCCAAATAAATACCGTTACAAGACTGATACATTTCTGTTATAAGACTAACAAATGCTTTTTTTATAATGACTTCATAAGAACAAATCACACATTTATGGAGGGATTATGATGAAATTAACAAAGAAATCTGCCAGCTTTATCCTGCTAAGTGCTTTACTAACGGTAGCTCTGACGGGCTGTCAGTCCACTGATGCGAAGTCACCAACAACCGGACAGAATTCTGCTGAGCAAAATACGTCGAATGGACAAAGTAAAGGTGAAGGAACATCCGATTCAAAAAAACCGGATTCCGAAGGTACTGAAGGACAGGGCTCTGAGGCAGTGAAGGAAGGCTCAGTGAAGAAAGAAGGCAATGTGGTGCTGAAGGAGCTTGCTTTTGTTCATAATGAGCACACCATTGCGATTTCGGATACAGCGAATGAAGAGCAGATGGAACAGATGCTGGGCAAACCAGACAATTTCAAATCCCATACGTACACTGCTGGGGATGGAACCAATATGGATAATTTAATCGGATTTACGGAAAAAGTATACACGTATCCTGGTATGGAGATTAAAACGATCAGTGTACCTGAAGGAAAACAAGACTCGATCTTTGATATCAAAATTACCGATCCCAAGTATACAACAGTTCGAAACATTAAAGCAGGGGATAGCCTAGACACACTTAAAAAAGCTTATCCTGAAGGAAAGCTGGTAGGAGATGGGGCACCTGACGAGGAAGACGACTTCCGTTACGAGCCATCCAACTATGTAGATGTCATGTCGTTCCATATTAAGGATGCGAAGGTCGAGAGCATTCATATCTTCAGCCTGCTGGACTAAAAGTGTAATCGATGTACTTCTTTGATTTATAGAGCCGTATCATAAGATTTACTTTTCGAACCTGCCCAAGAGTTGGGCAGGTTTTTATGTCGTTATGAGTTGATAAAAGATTGTAGCGTATTTAATGTATGTAGTGTTTTTGACGTTACATATCTCCAGATTTATACATAAAGATTCAGGCGGAGTACAAGTTTTCCTTACGCAACTTTTTTGGATTCCCATTAAACTCTTGCGGCACTCAGACTATGTTTGCTTACACTTAAAACGTTTCTCTAGACCCACACAAATGTTCAATGATACCATCATACAAGTGTTACGACAGTTGAATATTGCAGGAGGAACGAAATGTGGATCAAGTAAGATACGATAACTTAAAACTCGGGGAACGTGGGGCGATCATCAGTATCATCGCTTATATATGTTTGACCGCAATAAAGCTGGTGATTGGCACAATTGCTGGCTCTGAAGCACTCAAAGCAGACGGCTTGAATAACGCAACGGATATTGTCGCGTCCATCGCCGTACTGATTGGTTTAAGGTTCGCCCAGCGTCCGGCCGATAAAGATCATACATATGGGCACTGGCGGGCAGAAACAGTGGCGTCTCTTGTGGCCTCATTCATCATGATGGCTGTGGGATTGCAAGTATTATTCGAAGCCTTCGGTTCCGTATTCGAGGGCAAGCACGAATCTCCTGATCTCATTGCTGCGTATACAGGCATTTTCTGTGCAATTATTATGGTTTTGGTCTATCGATACAATAAAAGACTGGCCACACGTATCAAAAGTCAGGCTGTTATGGCTGCCGCACGGGATAACATCTCCGATGCTTGGGTGAGTATCGGTGCCGTCGTCGGGATCGTAGGTTCTCAGTTCGGCCTTCCTTGGCTTGACCCTGTAACGGCGATTATCGTCGGTTTACTGATCTGCAAAACGGCCTGGGATATTTTCAGAGAAGCTACGCACCATCTTACCGATGGATTTGATGTAGAGTTGATTCAAGAATACCGGGAGACCATTGCCGGAATTGATGGAGTAGAGACGGTTAAAGATGTACGAGCACGTAATTACGGCAGCAACGCCGTAGTTGACGTGGTCATCACGGTTCGGGGAGATTTGGATCTGCAACAAGCACATGATATTTGTACCGATGTAGAGAATGAGCTGCTGGAAGAGCATGATGTGTATACGGTACACGTTCACGTCGAGCCGGAGCCAGAGCAGGAAGCGGTCAAAGAATACATGTAATATTTATAAAAAAATAAAAATGTAAAAGGGCCTTGAAAAAGAAAAAACCAGTAAACGATGATGTTTACTGGTTTTTTGATGTTGTTAACTATTTAAGGTTAGTTCACTTTTTTAACATGCCCACGTCAATCCGAATGATCCTATCTTGCAATCATTTAGGCATATTGTACATAATCAGATTGTTATACTTATCCGCATGTTTTTGTTCGTCGAGGATAATGCCCCATACCGTGTCTTTGTAAATACCGTAGGGGAGACCAAACCATATTCTTCTGTACTTCTCCACCGCGGCAAGCTCGCCCTGAAATGCCTTTTGTAAACCACCCAGATACGATGTAACGTTTTCCGGAGATTCACTGCTTACACCTGTGATCTCATGACCTGTGAGGTCTTTGTACATCTCTCTGAACATCTGATTGTGACCGCGCTCATCATCGCGAATGCTTGTAATAATCGCGGCTTGGTACGCATCAGGAGCCATGCGAATGAGAGCGTCATAGAACATTTCATCATTTCGTTCGCCTTGAACCGCCGATTGAATGAGTCCGAGCGCTTCAGCTGTTGATGTTGCCCATACCGGAGTAAATGGTTTTCGATAAAAATAAGGATACGTTGTGTACATACGAATACCTCCATAACAATGATGAGTTAAGATATGCAAATATGCCCAGAAACGTAACCCGTTCTCTTTTACTGTGCTTCATGCTATGCCTGTACCAGAGCCCTTTAACGTTCGATCCGCTTAACGATATCGTCTCTAATCATGATTTTTATCAGCTTACTGTAACCATAGGCAAGCACAAAAGGCAGGAAATAGGACCAGTATGTCCAGAAAATATTCCATCCGTTAAAATACTCAACATGACCCATCAACTTTGCAGTCCACTCGATCAATGTTAACAAGAGAGCAGTTACAAAGATACTCGGCCAAGGTCTGGTGTGTTTGACTAAAATCATATACATCATGATGCAGCCTGTGATTGGATATATACCAAGATCCATCGGAAGGGCGGCATATGCCTCATTGCGAGTATGGGGTAATATATTCCAGAAATAATTAAACCCAACACTATTGATACAAGTAGATACGGCCACACCAAGCGGAAAATAAATCAAAACGAGTCTATAGTTCCGCCGTAAAATCCAAGCACCGATCAGAAGGGGGATGACCATACCAACGATCCAATTGCCGAGCATTTCTTTTCCCTCCAAATTAAACTGTGAGTTTTGACTGTAGTACCGATTCATAAGATGTTTAATTCTGAACTCTCGCCATTTAATCCGTTTTTTTCTGCTCAAGGAGAAGATTCACTTTATCCGTAAGTGCATTTAATTTTTGATCATAGTGTCTGTACGTGTACCAGCCAATCACAGCTTTGATCGCAAAAAAGAGAACCGCAGCGATGACGACCAAGATGTAATTGTGTGCGATCTGTTTCAACCAATCATTGATGTGTTGCATTGTTTACAACCCCCGTCGCGTACATATATCATCTGGTTAAGATGCCCAATACATCTTAAGGTAATTCATAAATCTAATAAGATCCTTTGATTAAAGTAAGAGATGATTTCTGTGTTGTAAAGGAATCATCTCACTCATTCATCCAATGAATTGGTGAGTTAAAACAAATATAAATATACCTTTCAGCAGATTCTTCTTTTCGGTAGAATAGAGTTATCCGATCTGTAATCTTTTTCCTTATTGATAACGGATTGGAAAAATGAACTGAAGGAGGAGAATGAATGAAATCGGCTGCTTGCAGGGAGAGGCGTTTGGTGTACAGAAGGATGGGTGTGATGCTCGTATTCATCATGTTGGCCAGTGTTCTACTTGGGCCCGGTTCAACGGCTCGGGCTGCCGGGAAGACGATTACGTCCATGGAGTACTTTTCATCTGCTGACGGACCTGTCATATCCAAATCCGGGGTTGGCAAGGCCAGTTTCGGGTTCGTGATGCCTAAGTTTAATGGGGGTTCTGCTGCATGGAGCGAAGTGAACGGGGATTTAGGTGTTAATGTCAAGGTAGGAAGCGAGTGGGTGGATATTGATCAGGCGGAAGGCTTTACGTACAACCAAAACTGGGGACACTGGACTGACGCCGGCTTTCATGGATATTGGTTCACTCTCTCCTCAACCACCGATGTTCAATTGTATTCCAAAGCGAACGGAATAAAGCTTGATTATCGACTGGTCTTTCAAAACATTAACGAAACAACGATCTCAGCAATGAGCCCTACACAGGGGCCTGACATCATTGCCAGCAGCACCGGAGGCGCCGGCTTTACGTATCCCACCTTTAACAATAATCCATCAGTCACCTATGAAGCCGTCGCTCAGGATCTCAAGGTGTATGTGAAACCGGTGCAGAGCAACACGTGGATTGATATTGACAATAACGCAGCCAGCGGCTGGATTTACGATCAGAACTTCGGCCAATTCACTGAGGGTGGAGGAGGATATTGGTTTAACGTAACCGAGTCTATTCACGTCAAGCTGCAGTCCAAAACATCGGCTGTGAATATTATTTACACCATCACATTCAATGAACCTGTGCGTAATTCATTCGTAGTTACTGCCTATGAAGGGACAACTTTCACAGCGAATGAAAGCGGTTCCATAGGTATTCCGCTGCCCAAGATTGGCGGGAGTGCACCTATTGCGAAGGAATTACAAAATTTTGTCTACCAAATCAATATCAATGGTCAATGGGTAGACTTAAGTAATAGTGGTCAAAGTAAATTTACGTATTCCGGCAATGGCTACAATCCGATTTCCGATGCCAATCAGTGGGGATACTGGGCCGATCATATCTACGGTCTATGGTTCCGGCCTATTCAGGAAAATATGCAAATTCGAATCGGCTATCCGCTTAATGGACAACCCGGTGGAAACGTAGGCAGAAACTATGTGAATTATACACTCATTGGTAACCCGGATGCCCCGCGTCCCGATGGTTCGGACCAAGAAGACATCTCTATCGGTACACCGAACAATCCGGCGATTGAAGGCATGAATCTGATTTGGCAGGATGAGTTCAGTGGTTCTGCGCTGGATACAAGCAAATGGAATATAGAAACAGGGTATTATCTCAATGATGATCCGGGAACCTGGGGGTGGGGCAATGCGGAGCTCCAGCACTACACTACCAGTCCGCAAAATATTTTTGTTCAGGATGGAAAATTAAATATCCGTGCAACACATAGTAACCAATCATTCCCTCAAGACCCGAATCGTTTTGCTAAATATGCTTCCGGTAAGGTGAATACCAAAGACAAGTTATCCTTGAAGTACGGGCGTGTCGATTTCCGTGCCAAGCTGCCTACAGGAGATGGCGTATGGCCTGCACTCTGGATGCTACCGCAAGATTCGGTATATGGCACATGGGCTGCATCAGGCGAAATTGACGTGATGGAGGCAAGAGGTCGTCTGCCTGGAACAACCAGTGGGACGATTCACTTTGGCGGGCAATGGCCTGCCAATCAGTATGCAGGTGGAGAGTATCACTTCCCTGCAGGACAAAATATTGCTAATGATTATCACGTATATTCTGTAGTTTGGGAACCGGACAACATCAAATGGTACGTGGACGGCAAATTCTTCTATAAAGTTACCAATCAGCAGTGGTCGTCTGCAGCTGCACCGAACAACCCTAATGCTCCATTTGATGAACCGTTCTATTTAATCATGAACTTGGCGATCGGCGGTAATTTCGATGGTGGCCGCATTCCGGATGCTTCAGATATTCCTGCAACCATGCAGGTGGATTATGTTCGGGTATATAAACAGCAATAATGGTTTTAACTGTTATTTACCAGAGGTGAACTTCGGTTCACCTCTTTTTTGTACACGTAAGAGAGGTAAGGGCCAGCACGTAATCAAAGACATAGATGTCAAATAGTTGAGTTTTTTCTTTGTGCGAGTACATCGAATCCTAAAAATGTTGCAAACTGTAGCAATTTATGTTGCAATGAGATGAAACTTTCTGTTTACAAAGAAGAAGGAACGTGAGGTAAGCGCATATGATTGCAAAAACGGAAGAGGATTTTAATGGTTTAAAAGAAATTGGAAGGATCGTTGCTTCCATCCGCGATACGTTGGTTGAGCGGACGGTTCCGGGTGTAACGACCAAAGAACTGGATGATTTAGCTGGAGAGCTGTTTGAGAAAGAGGGCGCCATTTCCGCACCCAAAAGTGAATATGACTTTCCTGGTTTTACGTGTATTAGTGTCAATGAAGAAGTCGCTCACGGGATTCCAGGGGATCGGGTAATCCAAGAAGGCGATATCGTCAACATCGACGTTTCCGGCTCCAAAAACGAATATTTCGCGGATACTGGTATCTCCTTTGTTGTCGGCCAGGGAGAAGAAGTGTTAACGAAAATCTGTGAGGTAGCCAAACTGGCTTTTGATGCAGGATTGAAAAAAGCGAATCCTGGCTCTAAAAAGAGCGGTATTGGCAAAGCTGTTTTTCTAACTGCCCGGCAGAATGGGTTAACTGTTATTCGTAACCTGACAGGACATGGGGTTGGCCGTGCCATTCACGAAGCGCCGGATCATATCTATAATTATAATGACACGTCAGATGATGAGTTGCTGAAAGAAGGCATGGTCATCGCGTTTGAACCCTTTATTTCTACATCTGAAGAAGAAGTGTATCAAAAAGGGGATGGATGGACGTTTGCTACAAAAAACAGTTATGTAGCTCAGATTGAACATACGATCATTCTGTCCAAAAAAGGGCCAATCATTATTACCCTGTAACTATAGTCAATAATAAAGGGTATTGTGAGTGAGGTTATACTTAAAAGCCGATTCCAGCTGTGATGTGGAATCGGCTTTTAACGTTAGAGAGTCATTTTTTCAACAAGGGGTCTGTTCTGCAAATAAAGATCCATATCCGGGCTAGAGCCATGCACGATATTGTCCGTTACAATTTTCGCCAACACACCGTTATACACGGTTCCATTGTCGCCATAAGCCATAATGACGTAACAATGCGGATATGAGTCATATTGTCCGATTACCGGCAAGCCGTCATGTGTTCCCCCGTAAAAAGCACCTAAATAATAATCTGATTCAACCTGAATATTTGGAAAAAGCTTATTAAATTCTTGGATCAGTTTATCCTTACTTGCCAAAATTTTAGAATCCCTGGTTTCCACGTAGGCCGTATCCTTATCCATGCCGCCGATAATAATACGGTTATCCGTCGTTGTGCGCATATAAACATACGGACGTGCCGTTTCCCAAATTAACGTGCGTTTGTACCAGTTTTCTAAATCAGAAACCGGCTTGGTAATAACAGCGTAAGAGCTGGAGAGCGTGGCATTTTTTTCTGCTTTAAAGTCTTTATCTTCATATCCAGCCGCAATAATCACATGTTTCGCACGAATCTCGTGGCGTTCTTTGGTATAGAAAACAGCCGAATCGTTCTCAAAACGTTTACCTGAAATCTCGGTTTCCTCGTAGATCCGTACACCTTCTGATTTTGCTTTCTCAAGCAGTCCATAAACGAATTTTAACGGGTTCATCTCGGCATCATCATGATAATAAATCGCAGCTGATTTAGAGAAAGGATATACGCTTGATATACGCTGCTCATCCCAAAAATCCACGTTGAAACCGTGCTTTTTGAGAAGTTCATATTCTTCTTGCAATGCCGGGATATCTTCCAGGTAACTCGCGTAATACAAGCTATCACGTCTTATAAAATCAGGCTTAATCGGGAGCTCGCTACTGATATGCTCAATATGATTGATCGATTGTTCACACAATTTCAGATGACGGGCGGCTGCTTCTTCACCGAATGTATTCTTCAAAGATACAAAACTCTTTTCCCCCGCATATTGAATCAACGCAGTGTTGGTGCTTGTGCTGCCTTCTCCAACCTTTCGCTTGTCCACGACAACGACTGATAATCCTTGATTACAAAGAAAATGAGCACACTGTGCACCCGAACTGCCCGCACCGATGATGAGAACATCACAAGTAATATTTTCCTCAAGCTTCGGGTAAGAAGGAGGATTTGTTACCGTGGTTGGCCAATACAATTTGCCGCTCTGCAGATCCATCTCGAATCTCTCCTTAAATATATTCGATACGTAGTATGAGCACTTTGTTGGAAGTCAATGCAGAGCATACGTTTCTTATGAAGGAGCAAATGGCGAGAGCGCTGAACAGAGAGGGCGCCTGTGGACTGGCCTTCGGATTAGCATGATCAACGAAGAAGACCACTTAATAAACATTTTTGTTTACAAAGTGGTTTGCTTATCCTATATTAAAGATACATCTGCAGGTGTATTTTACTAATATTTCAATATTTATGGAGGTGTCCGTGACACACGAGAAACCAATCGGCATCTTTCATCGACGTTACAGCGCAATGACCATTGGTATTATGTTGGTATTAACTACTTCGGCATTCGAAGGGCTAGCGATCACAACTATTGCTGCCAAAATAGCTCAAGACATGCAGGGAATTCATCTATATGGGTGGATTTTTAGCGCGTTTTTGTTATCTCAGCTTGTAGGAACACTGGTGATGGGCCAGCAAGTGGACAGGCGAGGTGTATTCACTTCCATTCTTATATCTTTTGTTATTTTTGTAATGGGGACAATGATTGCTGCGACATCCATGAACATGTACATGCTCATTGGAGGAAGAGTTTTTCAAGGATTTGGAGCTGGCGCTTTAATTACATGTGTCTATGTGTGTGTAACATTATACTACCCGGAAAATCTCCGAACTCAGATTTTGGCAGCTTTTTCGATGGCATTTGTTCTTCCTTCATTAATAGGCCCTTATTTTGCTGGACTTCTTGCTTCTTATCTGTCTTGGCGGTTTGTTTTCTGGATCGTTATCCCTTTGATTGTACTTGCTCTTCTGCTTACATATCGCTCGTTTCGTGATCTGCAGCGCAATCAGCACATTATAGAAGAAGCACGAGCGGTTGACTCAAGAACAGGCCAGGCCATTTTATTAGCTATTGGAACGGGATTGTTACTGACAGGTCTTAACATGATTACGAGCTGGCAGGGCATAGCTCTTTCGATTAGTGGATTCATAATCATGATACCGTTCATGCACAAATTATTGCCTCAAGGAACATTTCTAATCCAATCCGGTTTACCGGCAACCTTGGTAACAAGAGGATTGTATGTGTCTTGTTACTTTGCAACCGAGAGTTTTGTTATTCTGGGTTTGACTGAGATGAAGGGGTTATCGGCAGAAACTGCCGGATTACTTGTCGCAGCAGGCTCATTAAGCTGGTCTGGAGCGGCTTGGTTGCAAGCCAGATTGGATGTAAAAGACCAAGGTGATGGGCGAAAGCTGAGAGTGATGTATGGAATTGGCATTATGATCATCGGAGTTATGCTCGTCATTCTGGCTTTATTTTTGACGGATATCGGAATTGCGCTTATTCTCCTCTCACAGGTTATTATTGGTTTTGGTGTGGGGCTGGCTAACCCGACTACCGCGGTTCTTGCTTTACAGTACGCTGAGCTTGGACAGGAAGGAAAGATGTCTGCCAATCTTCAGTTTGTCGATTCTTTTTATGTGGCTGTAAGCATTGGTGTAAGCGGTTCATTGGTTGCTTTAGCCAAAACGACGGGATGGGGCATATCCACAGGCATTCTGATGGTGCTGACGCTTCAACTTCTATTGGTTATACTGAGCTTTTTCTCATCGTTGCGAATTACAGCCCATAAATCCCAAACAGATCATCCCGCTGGACAAAAAATAGATACACTTCCGATGTAAACAAACAACCGGTCAGACCAGATACGGATCGGAGGCACATATTACATTCAGGAGGTGCGCACGATGGCGCGTGTATTGGTTGTTATTACTCCGGCTGAAGGCCATGTGAACCCATCCCTTGGGTTAATTACGGAACTAGTCAAACTTGGAGAAGATGTTGTTTATGTTTGTGTAGAGGAATATCGTTCTCGGATTGAGCAAACGGGAGCTAAGGTCATGACCTATCCTTTTGCGGAGGATGCGTTCTCACATGAACCTACACTTAAGCCTTTGGCGTATCGGCATCCCTACCAATTCCTACACATGGTTACTTGCGGTATCATTCCCAGAATGATTCCTGAGGTGCTTCGTTTGATAGAACATGAAACGTTTGACTATCTGATCTATGATTCACTGATGGGGTGGGGAGGCCAAATTCTCGCTGAGAAATTAGGGATTCCATCCGTATGTACGATAGCTTCTTTTGCTTCCGTCGAGCCAGCAAGCATAGAGAACGGGGAGGTTATCAATACACGAGAACTATATGAAGCGATTATGAACAAGGCAAAAGAAATAGCAACAACGTATAAGGTCAGCCTGCCTGCTGTGGAGGAGATGATGACACATCAAGCTCAATTAAATATTGTTTACACCAGCCGTTATTTTCAGCCACGGGCAGAAGAATTGCAAGATCGTTTTCTATTCACAGGTTCATCGATTATTCCGCGGGAAGATGCTCCCGAATTCCCATTTCATCTTCTTCGTGAACGGCATACGAAGACAGTATACATTTCCATGGGAACCATACTGAATAAAAACCTGGAGTTTTACAAACTGTGCTTTGATGCATTAAAAGATCAAGCAGTAAATGTTGTTTTATCTTCGGGGAAATACACCGATATTACATCCATTGAAGCAATGATTCCCGATAACTTTATCGTGAAGCCTTATGTTGCTCAGATTGAAATATTACAGCATGCAGACGTTTTTGTTACCCATGCAGGCATGAATAGTGTAAGCGAGGCATTATATTTCGATGTTCCACTTGTCATGATTCCCATGACCTCAGATCAACCATTTGTAGCCGGTCGCGTAAAAGAGCTTGGAGCCGGGATTGTATTAGATCAGCATCACCTGAACGCAATCCAATTACAGGAGGCGATTATGGAAGCACTTCACAATCCCATCTATAAAGAGCAGGCACATCTCATCGGCAAATCTTTGAAAGAAGCTGGGGGCTGCACCTTTGCGGCGACGGCGATAATGCAACAATTTGCCAGAGTATAACTGCAATTCACCTCTTATTCTCATATAACAGGGAATAAAATTAATGCTAATACAACAACCCCCTCACTTCATTTCTTTCGAAAGAAGAGAGGGGGCAATTTAGAAAAGTACTTATACAGCTAACCATTGGATATCAAGACAGAGTGCAAAATCGTTTACTTGCCCTTTTTCAAAATATCAAAAATGATTTTGGCATTATCAGTGTTATCAATTAAGCCAGAGAAGCGCTGACTTCCTGGGCCATAGGCATACACCGGAACATCTTCACCTGTGTGCCCACCTGTTGTCCAACCTGTGAAAGAGCGGTTATCAATAATAGCTTCGATCGCATTATCAATTTTGGTCACATCCGCACTTTGAGCAGCATCTTTAACGGATTGAATTTCCTCTGCTGTCAGCTCAAGTTTGAGATATTTTTTCAAAGTTTCATCAACAGAAGCCCCTTTGGCAATTTGAGCAGCCATGAAGTCAGGAGTACGCAGTGCAGCTTTGATTGGGTCTACAAAGAAGTTGTATTCTCCATCTTTACCCAGGGTAAGTCCTCCTGTGGAGTGGTCCGCTGTAGCTACAACCAGTGTTTGTCCGTCTTTTTTCGCAAAATCAATCGCTGCCTTAAAGGCTTTAGCGAAATCTTCCATCTCACTCATTGCGCCAACAATATCATTATCGTGTCCTGCCCAGTCAATCTGACTGCCTTCAACCATCAAGAAAAATCCTTTTTTGTTTGTTTTAAGACGATCAATAGCCGAATTCGTCATCTCAGCGAGTGAAGGTGTCGCGCTTGTGCGATCAATGAACTTGTCCAGACCACCGTCTGCAAACAACCCAAGTACTTGTTTGTTTTTATTCGCGAGCAGGGATGTACGATCCGTCACATAACTATAACCTGCTTTTTGAAACTCTTTCGTAAGATCACGGTCTTTACGTACAAAATTGGTTTTCCCTCCGCCGAGCAGTACATCCACTTTGTGTTTGCCGTTAATCAACTCGTCGTAGTAGTCATTTGCAATAGCATCCATGTTTTTGCGGCTGATATCATGAGCTCCAAATGCCGCTGGAGTAGCATGGGTAATCTCAGAAGTCGCGACCAAACCTGTGGATTTACCGATCTGTTTGGCTTGCTCCAACACGGTTTTGACATTCTTTTGATTTGTGTCCACTGCAATGGCTGCGTTATATGTTTTCACACCTGACGACATTGCGGTTGCGGCAGAAGCGGAATCCGTAACATTTTGTTTGTCATCGTCGGGATAGGTCATTTGAGCGCCTACCAGATACGGATCAAACACCGTTTTTCCCATCACTTTCGTCTTAGGATTATCTTTCATATAACGATAAGCGGATGTATACGATGTTCCCATACCATCTCCAATAAGGAAAATGATATTTTTGATTGGTTTTTTCTCAGTACTTGCACCGGCAGCTTTAGCGATAGTTGCTTGTCCAGGGGAAAGAAGAGTAGAAGCTGATACAGCCAACGTCAGAGCTAATGCAGGCAATGCTTTTTTAGACAATTTCACAACGATTCCTCCTCGATATCTCTTTAACATGAATGCATGAAGCTTTGTTCATTTGTTCATCCTTAAGAAGATTATCATTCATTTGTAAATAAAAACCATCACAATTGTACGCTGATTGTAAAATATACAAAATTAACTAACATACAAGCTTAGATCAGTCTAAACACTAAAAGCGAATGAAATCTCATTTATCAACTTGAATAGTTCGTAAATAATGTGAACAAAGCTCGAATTCCATTGACATCCTGTGTTATTTTTAATAAAATTCGAAATGCACCTCAGATTAAAAACAAAATTCTTTTTTTGATCTTCACATTCGGAGCTGTTCAGATCCTAATGACGAATATAGGAGCGTAAGAATTCCAATCCTATAGGCAATTGGGATTTTTTGTTTTTAACTGTGCTGCAGAATCTAAGAAAACAAAATGAAAGTTGGAGGCTGGCTTGACGATGGACAACTGGTTCAAACTGAAAGAAAGAGGCACCACCGTTTCAACCGAAATTATTGCTGGTATTACTACATTTTTCACGATGGTATACATAGTGATTGTTAATCCCGGAATTCTGAGCGACACAGGAATGAGCTTTAACGGGGTATTCATTGCTACGATTTTGGCGAGTATTGTAGCAACGCTGATTATGGGACTGTGGTCCAATTATCCGATTATTATCGCACCGGGTATGGGACTAAATGCGTTTTTCGCGTTTAGTGTAGTTAAGGGGTATGGCGTAACTTGGCAGACAGCACTTGGTGCTGTATTCATTGCGGGTATTTTGTTTATTATTTTATCGCTGACTTCGTTTCGCTACATGTTGCTGGATGCCATTCCGGCAAGTCTCAAACATGCGATAACGGCAGGAATTGGATTGTTCATTACAACGGTTGGACTGCAAAACGCAGGTATTATTGCCGATTCTAAATCTAATCTGATTACACTCGGAAATCTGGCGCAACCGATGACGTACCTGACGATTATTGGTCTAATCATCACCGTTACGTTGATGGCTTACAATGTCAAAGGATATCTATTTATAGGTATGGTTATTACAGCGATCATCGCCTGGTTCATGGGACTGTTCCAAATGCCTGCATCCATTGTAGCGATGCCTTCAGGACTGGGGGAAACTGCGTTCCAGATGGATTTAGCCGGTGTCTTCTCGAATGGAATATACACGATCATTTTCACGTTTTTGTTGATTACTTTGTTCGATACTACAGGAACGATGCTTGGTGTCGCGGAACAAGCTGGATTACTGAAAGATGGCAAATTCCCGCGCTCTCGTGGTGCATTGCTCGCTGATGCTGTTGGTACAACGACGGGTGCTATGCTTGGAACAAGCCCAACCTCGGCATATATTGAGTCCAGTACGGGAGTAGCTGCAGGGGGGAGAACGGGACTGACTGCGGTAACAGTAAGTGTATTGCTCGCCGCGACTTTGTTCTTTAGTCCAATCGTAAGTGTCATTTCGAGCATCCCGGCGATCACATCCCCAGCGCTCATCATTGTAGGTTTCTTTATGATTAGTGTCATTAGCAAAATGAACTGGAGTGATCTGGAAGAGGCATTTCCGGCGTTCCTGATCATTATTCTGATGCCGCTGACGCACAGTATTGCAACAGGTATAGGGATTGGCTTCATTTTCTATCCTGTGCTCAAGCTACTTCGTGGCAAAGGTAAAGATGTTCATCCGATTTTTTATATTTTTGCGATTCTATTCTTCATTCAACTTGTATTCCTCGACCACTAGGAATATTTAGAACCACGGCAAAGAGAGTTGCTTGTATATAAGCAACTCTCTTTTTTTAGATACTGTTAATAAAGCAATATAAAATGAATGATTATTTACACGTTAACGGAGAGGACAGAAAAAACCTGGAAAAGCGGAGCGCTCGCCTTTATCACCGGATTTTTCCCTTTGGAAAAGGGAATCCAAAAAAATCTGGTGATAACAGCGATTGGAAGGTTATTCTGTCATCGGAGTGGACTGTGTAAAGTAATTCAACTTATATATGCCAGTTCATATTCCGTTCATATTGGCGTCACGCTGGCAACATCTTGTCTCACTATACTGTAAATAAGTCACCAAGACAGTTACACAGACTAAGGGACAGGAGAAGATGAGAATGGAAGAAATCGTAGAAATAAAGCAGACAGAGAAGAAACGTGGCAAGAAACGCAAGTTGTTCTTAAAAATATTCGGGGGAATCTTCGCAGCGCTTGTATTATTCATGGGCATCGTATTTGTGATCCATGTGATTAGCAATGGAATGGAAAAGAAAAAGATAGAATCCTATGGGCAGTATGTGCAAGTGGATGGCAAAAACATGAATATCTCCATTCAAGGTCACGGAGAACAGACCATCGTGCTGCTTCCGGGACAAGGAACCCCATCTCCGGTGTTGGATTTCAAACTATTAATTGATCAGTTAACGTCAGATTATAAAGTGGTAACGATTGAACCATTTGGCTATGGATTAAGTGATCGTACAGACAAAGAACGTACCTCTGAAAATATCGTTAGAGAAATACATGAAGCTGTGGAGCAACTAGGTCTTGGCCGTTATATTCTTATGGGGCACTCTATTGCGGGACTGTACAGCGCATCTTATGTAAAAGATTATCCGGGTGAAGTGATCGCATTTATCGGTATAGACAGCAGTGTTCCTAATCAGCCTGGCATGGATGTTAAACTACCTCTGAAATCGATGCAGTTCCTTCAAACCTCAGGGCTGATGCGATTCCTCAAAAATGTGAGTGCAGATCCTTACAAATCTATGGACTATGATGAGCATACCATAGAGCAGATGAACTTGATCTCTAATCAGGTATCGAGTAATTCAACCTTAATGAATGAGTTGAAAAATCTGGGTTCTAACTTCAAAAATGCAGAGAAACTGACCTATCCTCGCGATTTACCGATGTTGCTTTTCGTTCAGTCCAATAATACTGCGAATCCCAATTGGATACCGCTACATGAGGAGCAGATCAAACAATCCGATCAGGGTAAAATGATCCCCATGGAAGGCTCGCATTATTTGCATCATACAAAGTACAAAGAGATTGCAGCAGAATTCAAAGCTTATATGAAGAGCGTTCAATTAAAATAAATCAAATCAAATCTAACAACAAAGGAAGTACTTACAATTTCCATACTTTATTTAAAGAGCGGCGCCAGACCAGGTGCCGCTTTTTGCTTATCACAAATATACAAGTACTTCACAATAGATACCGTGTTGAGATCACGGAAAATCTCCTCTTACCAAATGGAATTTTAAGGTTTATTTGTCACTGGTTTAAGCTTTTCCACATCATTTTTATTAAATATATATCTTCCCTTTGTATTGAAAGTTATAATGATTCCTGAGCAAGTAAAATTAGAGTTTGTCCAAAAATCAAGTGCATTCGGAGGTAACGATCAGCATGAATATTCAGTTTGGCACTCCAGCCACCTATTGGGTTGAAGCACTGCCTATCGGTAACGGCAAGTTGGGCGGAATGGTCTTTGGCGGTATCGAAAAAGAACGCATTGCATTGAACGAAGACACGTTATGGTCAGGCTATGCACAGGATTGGAATAACCCGGAGGCTCGTGAAGTATTGCCTCAAATCAGGGAATTGATCGCCCGTAAACAGTACGTAGAAGCGGATCAACTTAGCAAAAAAATGATGGGGCCTTTTACACAATCGTACCTGCCATTTGGTGATCTGGAACTTGTGATGGAACACGGACAATTATGTGAACGAAAAACTTATCAGCGCAAGCTGGATTTATCTACAGGTGTTGTAAGCGTTTCCTATGAAATTGGTGGAGTACGATATGACAGGGAGGTATTTGCTTCCCATCCCGATCAGGGTATTGTCATTCGTTTAACCGCAAGCAAAGAAGGAAGACTTAACTTTCATACTAGGCTGAGCAGTCCGCTGAGACATGAAACTTCTGCTGCGAACGCTCAATATGAACTATCTGGAACGGCTCCTGAGTATGTGTCACCGAACTATCACGATGTTGAAATTCCTGTCCGTTACGGAGATGTAGCAACTAGTCGTGCGATGACTTTCCATGGCCGACTTGCGGTATCTCAAACTGGAGGTACACTGCATTCAAGCGGTGGCGGACTGCAAATCGTGGGTGCAACGGAAGCGGTCATTTACTTTGCAGGGGCTACAAGTTATGCTCCTACAGGTCAAAAAGGGGACAGCGTAACCTCCCCGCAAGAGAAGACTGCGGACGTTATTAAGCAGATTATGACTCGTGATTATACAGAATTGCGTCAACGTCATGTACAGGATCATCAAGCGCTGTTTAATCGTGTGCAATTACACTTAGGTGAAAGTGTTGCTCCGCAGGACATGCCTACAGATGAGCGCATCGAGAAATACGGAAGTAGTGACCCGGGTCTGGTCGAGTTGTTGTTCAACTATGGCCGTTATTTGATGATTGCCAGCTCCAGACCGGGAACGTTACCAGCCAATCTTCAGGGAATCTGGAATCAGGAAACACGTGCGCCCTGGAGTAGCAACTACACATTGAATATTAATGCAGAGATGAACTATTGGCCGGCAGAGACGTGTAACATGGCTGAATTGCATGAACCGTTACTTGATTTTATTGGAAAACTTGCGGAAAACGGACGAAAAACAGCTGAAGTAAACTATGGCGCTCGAGGTTGGGTAGCCCATCACAATGCGGATATCTGGGGACAAACAGCCCCTGTAGGGGATTATGGTGCCGGTGACCCGTCATGGGCTTTGTGGATGATGGGCGGCGTATGGCTGACGCAGCATCTGTGGGAGCATTATGCGTTCTCAGAGGATAAAGAGTTTTTGCAGGAGACCGGTTATCCACTGATGAAGGATGCCGCCTTGTTCTGCCTGGACTGGCTCATTGAGAATAAAGAAGGACATTTGATCACATCACCATCAACGTCACCAGAGATGAAATTTGTCATTAACGGAGAACATACAGCTGTCAGTGAGGCAACTACAATGGACCTTTCCCTCATTGCTGAGCTGTTCGAAAACTGTATTCAAGCAGCTGAAGTGTTGCAAACAGATGCGGAATTCGTGGATCTCCTGCGAGCGAAGAGAGAACAACTGCTGCCTTTGCAGATCGACCCAAAAGGTCGCCTTCAGGAATGGAGCGAGGATTTCACGGAAGAAGATCCGCAGCACCGCCACGTATCCCACTTGGTTGGTGTATTCCCGGGACGACTGATTACGCAGAAAAAATCACCTGACTTGATGAAAGCTGCCCGCACTTCCCTGGAAATTCGGGGTGACGGTGGTACAGGCTGGAGTCTAGGCTGGAAAATCGGTTTATGGGCTCGCTTTGGAGAGGGGAACCGTGCTGAACAGCTTATCTCCAATTTGTTAACACTCGTTAAAGCCTATGAACCAAGCAAACATGAGCAGGGCGGCGTGTACGCAAACTTGTTTGATGCTCATCCACCATTCCAGATCGATGGAAACTTTGCGGCAACCGCAGGTATTGCCGAGATGCTGCTGCAATCTCATCAGGGTTATCTCGATTTCCTGCCAGCTTTGCCTGAACGCTGGTCTACAGGTTCGGTCAAAGGGTTGAGAGCAAGAGGTGGGTTTGAGGTTAGCCTAAGTTGGGAGAACGGTAAGCTAGTTGAAGCAGAAGTCCTCTCACATACGGGCAATACATGTTATTTGCAGGTTGAGCCTGGCTTGAAAGTATATCAAGGGGATACGGTTGTACAAACCGTTCAGGAGAAAGACGATCAAGTTAGTCTGCCAACGCAAAAAGGACAAATATATACCGTTTCATTTAAATAAAATGAACTTGAATCCTAATGTCGTTCGAGTGAATAACTTATATTCAATAAATCAATTCACCCTCGGAGCAGTATAAGATCAAGAGATGAAGCCGCTGATCAATGAAGATCAGCGGTTTTCTTTTATACAAACTTGAAAAGTTAAGTGTTGTATTGAAAACGGTTTTATGCTATTTTGAATGTATAAAAACGTTTTAATAGTAAAGGAACCTGAATGTATGGGAAAAATCACAATCAAAGATGTTGCAAGGGAAGCCGGTGTCTCGATCTCTACGGTTTCGAATGCCTTAAATGGTGTGGATGTACTGAATCCGGAAACGAAGTCCCATGTGCTCAAAGTGGCGGAACGTTTAAACTACATTCCCAATCTGAATGGGAAACTGTTGAAGTCAGGTCAGACAAAAATGCTTGGTTTCTTCACAACTAGTGTGTCGGGACCGTACTTTTACAAGTTAGTCGAGGCCATGTCGCGTGAATGCGACCGTCTCGGTTACGGACTCAATGTGTTTGTAACCAAAGATAAACATGTAATTATGAGCAATATTCTCGGCAGGCGGGTAGATGGGGTAATCATCTACGAAGAGCTGCGAATTGATGAGCAGGATATTCTATCGATGGAAAAAGACAAGATTAAAGCGGTTTTTCTGGATCGTGTGTACGAGAGCGAACGAATGGGAAGTGTCATCTTTGACTCTTACGTAGCCAGCTATGAAGTGACCAAATATTTGATCGGGCTGGGTCATCAGAAAATTGCCTATATCTCCGGCGTAGATGAGATGTTTGACAGTGTACAGCGCCGGGAGGGATATCTGGCGGCCCTTAGAGAATACGAACTTCCAGTCGATGAGGACTACATTATTCAAGGGTACTTTGAAGAAGAGGCCACTTACAGTGCCATCAAATCCTTCATTCATAAGCATCCAGGCAAGTTGCCTGATGCCTTTCTGGCCGGCAACGACCTGAGTGCGATCGGATGCATACAGGCATTGAAATCTCACGGTTATGAGGTTCCGAGTGACATCAGTGTAGTCGGATTCGATGATATTGATATCGCTCCGTATTATTCCCCACCCTTAACGACCGTTCGCAATCAAATTGCAAGACAAGGCATTCTAGCTATCACGCAATTGGTCAATATGATCAAGGGACAGGAACAAGGCGTGGCGCAAAAGCTGTCCGGAGAGCTTATCGTACGAGGCTCAAGCCATGTGAGAATCAACCGAAGAGATGGCCGCTAATAAAGGGAGAGAGACTCTTCGGGTCCATTTTCATTCATATTACAGGGAAGGGAGTTTTTTTGAGAAAATAAAAACGTTTTTATAAGACGGAATACATGCATCTATCGACACATACAGAGGGGAGCAACGAAGGATGAGTCACTTGACGACTACAGCAGACAGACAGCAGCAACCTCTTAAACCCGGTGGCAAGAAACATTTCAAGCAACGCTTCAATACATTCTGGGTCGATTTCGCCAGACAATGGGAGATCCAGTCCATGGTTCTACCCGGCATTCTGTTCATGATTGTCTTCTGTTACATACCGATCTACGGATTAACGATTGCGTTCAAAAATTACACCGTCATTGATACACTGTCCAGTGCCCCATGGGTGGGGCTGGATAACTTCAGAATCATCATGTCAGATAAATACTTCTGGGATGCCGTTGTGAATACGCTGGGCATCAGTTTTTTGAAGCTAGGTATCGGGTTTGTCATTCCGATTATTCTGGCCATTATGATTTACGAGCTGAACAGCGGACGATTCAAGAAATTCGTGCAAACGGTTTCATATCTACCTCACTTTCTCTCATGGATCGTGCTGGGCGGTATGCTTATCACCTGGTTCTCCACAACCGGCTTGTTCAATGAACTACTGCTCGGTCTTGGCATCATATCACAGCCGCAAAACATATTGCTGGACGCGGGCAAGTACTGGTGGATCGCCACGTTATCGGATATCTGGAAGGAGGCTGGCTGGGGCACCATTTTGTATCTCGCCATCATGTCCAAGATCGATCCTACGTACTATGAGGCCGCCAAAATCGACGGAGCCAGCCGGATGCGTCAGATCTGGAATATCACCTTGCCTAACATGAAATCCATTATCAGCCTGAATCTGATTCTGACGGTCAGCGGATTGCTGGGTTCGAATCTGGACCAAACGCTGGTGCTTATGAACTCACAGAACCGCGAGAAGGCCGAAGTCATTAATTCCTATGTCTATCGTATGGGGATGTCGCAAGGCGATTTCTCGTATGCTACCGCCGTAGGTTTGGGTGTTTCCATCATTTCTGTAATTCTGCTCGTCACGGCAAACAAAATAACTAGCAAGCTAAACGACAACCAGTCTGTGCTGTAGAAGGAGGTTCCCTCATGAACGGAAAAGCGGCCAAAGAAGATCTGGACAGCCGGATTTTTGATACGCTCAATATCATTTTTTTAATAATCTGTACCATCGTCATTATTATTCCGCTCTGGAATGTTATCATCTCGTCCTTTAGTTCAGGCAAAGCACTGGCAGAAGGCGGATTCATCTTCTGGTCACCCGAGTTCTCGCTAGAAAATTACCGAGCGGTGTTTAATGATTCAAACATCTGGCAGGCGTTCTTCATCTCTGTGTCCAAAACCATGATCGGTGTCGTAACACATGTATTCTTTTGCGCTATGGTCGGATACGGACTGAGCAAGAAATACCTGAGAGGACGCAAATTGTATGTAGCCATGGGTGTAATTACAATGTTTTTCTCCGGCGGCATGATTCCAACCTTTTTGCTCATCAAGGCACTAGGTCTCCTGAACAGCTTCTGGGTGTATATTATTCCGGCTTTGTTCAGTTTCTTCGATGTCGTCATCCTGATGAATTTCTTCCGTAATGTACCGGATTCACTCGAAGAATCGGCGAAGATGGATGGGGCCGGAGACTGGCATATCTTTCTCAAAATCTTTATCCCGCTATCCATGCCAGCAATGGCGACTATCGCTTTGTTTAACGGGGTAGGCCAGTGGAATGACTTTATGACGACCAAACTGTATATTACGGACCAGTCACTCTACCCATTACAGATGATGTTATATGAAATTATTGTGCAATCCCAGACACAGTCCATGCAGAACGTGGGCGGGTCCGTCGTGATCGAAACAACAACCAAAGGCGTGCAGCTTGCCACCATTGTCATTACCACATTGCCAATTGTGCTGATCTATCCTTTGTTACAGCGATATTTCATTTCAGGCATGATGCTTGGAGCTGTGAAGGAATAAAACGATAGATTCACATCAACGATTTATATTCGACTACGAGGGGGAAAACACATGTTTAATATTCACCGGGTACTGGGCAAAAGAGGGGTTAAAGGATGTGCAGCATTACTGACAGCTGTGTTAATGATTACGGGATGCAGCGGTGGTTCCGATGGATCAAGTGAAGCGAACTGGGTATCCATCGAGAATCGTTATACGGTTGATCCGGAGAAACCAGCATGGCAGCTCGATAAGAAGGAAGAAGTGACCGATCTGACCTGGTACGTCAATGCCGACTGGTGGAATACTGATTTTGGCAAAGATATCGTCACCAAAAAGATCAAGGAAGACTTGAACATTAACATCAAATTCATTACAGGCGATGATACCAAATTAAATACCTTTTTTGCCGGTGGAGATATGCCTGACCTGCTGACGGTGTTTGATTCCAATTCGCAAGTCGTGAGCAAAGCATCAACCTGGGCCATTCCTCTGAATGATTTGGCCGAGAAATATGATCCGTATTTCAACAAGGTCGCGGCTGCGGACACGATGAAGTGGTTCCAGCAAGAGGATGGCAAGACCTACGGTTATCCGAACTATTCCAACACACAAGCAGATTATGATAGCGGTAACATTCCAGCCAAGACCGCCTTTATCATCCGCAAGGATGTATATGAAGCGTTAGGCAGTCCAGTCATGGGAACACCGGAGCAATTCCAGAGTGTGATGAAACAGATCAAGGAAAAGTTCCCGTCGCTCATTCCGTTTGGCTTTAACGCCATCGGTGGAGGCACCGGTTCGCTTGGCGATGCGTTACAGGATTTTATCGGCGTACCCCTGGAGACGGCAAACGGAGAGTTCTATGACCGCAATCTGGACGAAGATTATCTGACTTGGCTGAAAACCTTAAACGCTGTATACAGAGACGGCAATATTAGTGATGACAGTTTTGCGGATGACGGTACAGCCTTTGAAGAAAAGGTGAAATCCGGCAAATATGCGGCGATGCTGCTCGACGGTACACCTCAACAGGGCGGAAACCTTCAGATCTACATGAGTGACAACGAAGGCAAAGAGTACATCGCCATTGATGGGCCGCAAAGTACCAAGGGCAATGTACCAACACTGAATCAGTCCGGTATTACAGGCTGGATGATTAATTTCATCTCCAAGGATGCCAAAGACCCGGCTAAAGCGATGCAAATTTTCACGTATTTGCTGAGTGAAGAAGGCCAGATACTGATGAACTATGGCGTTGAAGGAGAGACGTTTAAGAAAAAAGCTGACGGTACGGTGGAACTACTTCCGGCCGTGAAGGACATGCAATTGCATAATGCGGACCAATTCAAGAAGGAATATCGCCTGGGTGAATTTATGTTTTTCGGTCATGACCGTCATAAGGCGCTGAGTGCCGATGCCTTCCCGGAGGCGATTAAACAAATGCAAGCATGGGGCAAAGGCAAGCTGACACCTCATTTTATTCTGGAAAATATCAATCCAAACCTGGGAACACCGGAAGCTCGCGCATTGTCCGCCATTAACACCAAATGGAACTCAACACTGGTAAGCATGTTGCGTTCAAAGGATGATGCCTCGTTTGACAATGCCCTCGCGGCATATCAATCGTTCTTGGAGGAAAATCGCTGGCCTGACATTGTGAAGATCCGTAGCGAGAAGATGAAGCAGAATAAAGAGAAATTAGGCATGCAATAATGAGGAGGCTTTGCGATGACAACATTTAAAATGTTCAAAACTACGGGGGAAAATGACCTGTTTCGTCTTGTTCCTCCCGAGGAATACAATCCGATCAAGTCCATGGAAGCTGATTCGATGGCCGTAACCGTTCAACTGGATGATCGTCAAACGTACCAGGAGATGGACGGGTTCGGAGCGTCATTTACAGATGCTGCGGCATATTTGATGAATCAAAAGATAACGGTTGAACAGCGGGTTGAAGTGATGACACGGCTGTTCCATCCGACAGAAGGGATCGGATTGTCGGTGATCCGCAATCCGATGGGCGCTTCGGATTATGCCCGCACGGTATACAGTTATAACGATCTGCCTGACCATCAGACAGACCCGGAATTAGCCGGATTTAGCATTGCACATGATGAAGCGGACATTATTCCGTTAACCCGGCAGGCGCTTGCACTGAATCCCGAGCTGAAACTGTTCGCTTCGCCGTGGAGCGCACCCGGCTGGATGAAAACAAGCGGCTCCATGATTACAGGCCAGCTCAAGCCTGAGTGGTATTCGGCATATGCGGAGTACTTTGTAAAATATATTCAGTCCTATGCAGCTCATGGTCTGCCAATCTATGCAATCACCCCGCAGAATGAGGCTTTGTATGAGCCTGGACATTATCCGGGCATGCTGATGCCCGCTGAGGCGCAAACAGAGTTCATTTTCAATCATCTCAAGCCAGCTTTTGTACGCAACAACCTTGACACCAAAATCCTGTGTTATGATCACAACTGGGATCGTCCGGATTATCCGCTGACCGTTCTGGAACATGCAGGAGAAGCTGTGGATGGAGTGGCATGGCATTGGTATGGGGGAGATGCTTCTGCCCAATCCAAAGTGTACGAAGCTTTTGCGGGAAAAGAAGTGCATTTCACCGAAGGTTCTGGAGGGGAATGGATTCCGCCTTTTGAACAAGCGTTCTCCAATGTGATTCGAACGGGCATTCACATTTTGCGAAACTATAGCAAGTCACTCGTACTGTGGAATATGGCACTGGACGAACATAACGGCCCTACGGTGCCGGGTTTTGGACAGAGCACGTGCCGTGGAATTGTGCAGATTAACCAGCAGACGGGAGATCTTGTCTACACGCTGGATTATTACGCGCTAGCTCATTTCAGTGCTTTGATTCGCCCTAAAGCGGTTCAAATCCAATCGGTATCCAGCGATGATTCCATATACACGGTAGCTTTTCGCAACACGGACGGAAGCACAGCATTGGTACTGTTTAACGATGAGCAAGAAGGCAAACAGGTTAAGATTGAAATGCAAGATCAAGAGAGCCTTATTGTATACATGGAATCCAAAAGCGCTATATCCCTATTCATATCAAACGATTAAAGGGCAGTGGCTCGGCTATGACCTCATGATTGTAGAAAAGCAAACACCTGCCTCAGCATTCATTCATGTTTTCTCGACATTCCTAGAGAGCAATAATGCGAACCACGCAGACCGCCAATTGGCGGTCTTTTATCTGTTTTCTAATCTGTTGTGTATTTTTTGATCGTTTTCTAATCATTTTTCTAACCTTTTAAGGGGATTTCATACATACAGTCCGAATAAAGTACAAGATAGAATGTACCTGTCCCTGAATCTTTTGGGTGATGGCTCGTGTATAAATAACCAACTTTGGAGGACTTCCATGTATAAACTGATGATTGTGGAAGACGAATTGCTGATGCGCGTGGGCATTCGTTCCATGCTGAACTGGGAAGAATACGGTTTTTGTATAGCAGGTGAGGCTAGTAATGGAAAAGAAGCACTGGAGCTTGCGCTTGAAAAGGTACCTGACTTGATCATTACAGACATCCGAATGCCCGTAATGGACGGATTAGCGTTAATCAAACAGTTATCCCCATCGTTAAAAAACTGTAAATACGTCATTCTGAGCAATTTTGATGAATTAGATTACGTGAAAAATGCTTTAAAGTTCGGTGCCACCGATTACTTGATTAAAAGCGAAATTAATGAGCAATCGCTCATCGAGCTTTTGACGAATATACGGGAGAAGTTGCAAAGTGAACAGCATCAATTAAATGCCTTACCCTACGTATCCTCCGATTATTCCAAGAGTATTCGTTATTTGAAGGATAGCTTTTTCCAAGATATTGTAAGCGGATTCACCCATGAGAAAGAATTGATTACCAAAGCCAAAGAACTCCATTTTCGTATCCAATCAGACCAGTTAGTGGTCATCAAATTCATCGTTAATCATTATGAGAAGGTCAAACGCAAATACATTGAAAAAGGGGAAAAGCTGCTCCGTTTCTCGATACTCAACATTATGGAAGAGGTTATTCCATCCCGGTGGGCAAAGGAGATTTTTGTGGAAAGCTCGTCTGAATACTGGGTAGTGGTTAATGTCCGATCTGACACGGAAGCACATGCTGACCTGAACAAGCTGATTCGTAAAGTACTCACTTCCCTTAAGGATTTTATGAACCTGTCACTTACAGCGGGAGTAAGTTCGATTAATTTCGGCTTTGTGTCGCTGCGGAAGGCTTGTCAGGAGGCAGAATTTGCGCTTAAGGAACGTTTTTTTACGGATGAAAGCCAGATCCTGTATGTTGAGGATATACGTGAAACCCCCAGTAGGGAAGACGTTGAACATCTGCTGAGTCCTCAGCAGGAGCAACAATTCATGAAAATTTGTATGAGCAAAAATAAGGAGAAAGCCCGGCAATTTCTTGAAGAAATCTACATTGACCTGAAGACCGTAAGGGCAGGCGAGAACAGTATCCGCAAGCAATACCTTACGTTGCTCGAAACAATGCACGCCCATTTGCTGAACAGCACATCACGAAGCAAGCTTTCCATGACGGAGAAATCCCCCTATGAGATTGTCCTGAACGGGGAACATTGGCAGGATATCCATGAGAATGTGCTGACTTATATCACGGAGACATTTAACGCTAGCTCCCAGGTCACACACGAGCTCAAATACACGGACCTCGCAATAGACATCATCAACAGTTATTATGCAGAGGATCTTTCATTGCAAAGTGTAGCTAGCCAGATTAACGTGAATCCGTCCTATTTAAGCCGTTTGTTCAAGCAGGAGAAGAAGGAAAATTTCATCTCTTATCTGACCCGGGTTCGTATTGATCATGCGAAAGCTTTTCTCCTCAGCAAAGAGCTGAAAATATATGAAATTGCCGATAAAGTCGGGTATCACAACTACACGTATTTCAGTAAGATTTTCAAAAAGAACACAGGGCTTACGCCAGAGGAATATCGGGAACAGCAGCATGTGCATGCCATTCGGAAATAGAGGTGTGATCGATGAAATATAAGCGGCCTTTTCAGATTAAATACAAGATTATGGTGATCTGTATGATCGTCATCATCTTTCCTGTCGTTGTGATGACTATTAATTCGTACTACTCTTCCGAAAGGTTATTATCACAGAATTACAATACACTGCTTAGTGATTTGACCAAACAGACAAACATTCGCATCGATGAGTTTTTGAAAGAAATCGAAAAGATTACGCTGCTCGCCAGTAATGGACTCAGTGACAGTTTATCTGCTACCCATGAAGGCAGCTTTCCGATCCAGGATTTTCTGCGTGTAAGTAATGAAGAAAACGAAATCTCGGCATATAACATACTAATGAATTACATCATGATGAAGGATCGTGTATTTTCCATTTATCTCTACAATATGAACGGAGGAGAAGACCTGTTTGTAAGTCCACATCAACCGATTGACAAGGCCTTCAATGTGAGAAATGAGCTGTGGTTCAAGAAGTTTATGCATGAGGATGAGCGTACGATCACGTTAACAACCCGGGTTGACAAGCAACTCGAAAATAAAGTGCTGGCCGTGTCCCATGCACGAAAAATTCATGATGTCACGAACGGCAAATTGCTTGGCGTGATGGTGGTTAGCATCGATATTAAATTTATCGAAATCGTCAATCGTAACTTGCAGGAAGGACTTCGATCCAGATTCATGATCATTGATGAGGACGAAAAGATCGTTTACAACGTCAACGACCAGTTAATTGGCACCTTGTTTCGGGATAACGTTCGTCCATCTGAAGCAACCAACGTCGTGGTCAAAAGTCCGCTTAGTCAGCAGAAATGGACTACATATGTCTATATGCCGCTGGAAGAGCTAACTGCCGATGGTAGAATACTAGGTAAAAACCTCGTAACGCTAGCGATCGTCATGTCACTTTTCGCTGCGGTGATCTCCATTTTCCTGTCTCACGTTATTACACGTCCCATCAAAAAGCTGTTAAACAATATACGTCTTGTCGAAAAGGGGCAGTTTGAGCAGGTGCAGGATATTCGCTCTCGTGATGAGATTGGTCATTTATCCACCAGATTCAACCGAATGTCCCATGAATTGAAACGAATGGTGGAACGCATGCAGCAGGAAGAGATCGAGAAAGCCGCTGCTGAGATGCGGGCACTGCATGATCAGATTAACCCACACTTTCTGTATAATACTTTAGGTTCCGTTAAATGGATCGCTTCCATGCAACAGGCCGACAAAATTGTAGATATGACCGATGCACTGATCTCTATGCTCCGATATGCCACCAAGTCTGATGGAAGTCTCGTTATGATTCGTGAAGAATTAACTCACATTGCACATTACGTGACTATCCAAAAGGTTCGATATTATGGCAGTATTCAGATGATATATGAGATCGATGAGAACCTGCTACAATATGCAATGCCTAAAATGATCCTGCAGCCCATCGTCGAGAACGCGTTCTTTCACGGTCTGGTCGAGATCGAAGAGGATGGCGTAATTACAATTCGAATAGGATCTCAGGAGGAAGACATCTGCATTGAAGTTTGTGATAATGGAACCGGCATGGATCAGAGTATGGTACGAGGCTTGATGGAGGAAAAGCATGAAACAGGAAATGGAGGCCGGGGGATAGGCCTCTATAATGTACAACGGCGTATTCAACTTCACTTCGGTGAGCCGTATGGGATACAGGTGAAAAGTGAGGTCGGCAAAGGAACAACGTTTGCAATTCTGCTTCCAGCGATCTCCTGTTTATCGGAAAACAAGTGAATGTGTCTTAGACAGTCGCATGTGAAGTCGCTTTTGCTGTCACTTTAGCCTTTAACACTGCCCAGTACCAGTCCTTTGGTAAAATACTTTTGCAAGAACGGATAGATCAGCAGAATCGGTATCGCACCGAGGAACATCTGCGCAGCTCGCCCTGTCCGGGCATTCATCATGGATAACAGTTGCGTGTAATCCGATCCGGATTTCAGCATCATCTGCTCAAAGCTTTGAAGCAGCGTCTGCAAATAGCTCTGTAACGGATAGTTGGCGGGATTGTTCATATAGATAATGCCGTCAAACCAGGAGTTCCAGTGACCCACAATGCTGAACAATCCAACCGTCGCGAGCGCAGGTTTGAGAAGCGGCAGCATAATGCGGATCAACACTTGCAGAGGGCCTGCGCCGTCAATGATAGCCGATTCTTCAATCTCTTCAGGAAGTCCACGAATAAAGTTCATCAGAATAATCATGCTGAACACGGGGAGCGCTCCTGGCAGAATCAGAGACCAGATGGAATCAATCAGTCCCATTTTCACCACAACCAGATACGTCGGGATTAAACCGCCGCTAAACAGCATCGTTACGATAAAAAATCCCATGTAGACGTTGCGCCCCATCACCTTCTGTTTGGTTTTGGATAAAGGGTAGGCTGTGAGCACAATTAACACCAGATTCACAAGTGTACCCAGAACCGTTCGCTGGATGGCAACCCATAGCGAGGAATAAAACGCGCCACCCGAAAGAGCAAACTCATAAGCTTTGGTTGTGAACTCGACAGGCCAGAAGGTAACACTACCAGCCGATACCGCTGAACTGCTACTGAAGGACACAGCGAGTAAATTCACAAATGGCAACACACAGAGTAGCGAGATGGTCAGCAGGATGGTGTAATTTATAATAAGAAACACGCGTCTGCTTATACTTTTATCATAGATCATGCGAATATGCCCTCCTTAGAAGATACGGTAACCCGCCACGCGGTAAGCTAGAATGTAAGAGACAGCGACTAGAATGCAGGAGATCACGGATTTGAATAATCCAACGGCGGTCGCAATGGAATATTGAGCTTGCTGTATCCCCAGACGATAGACATAAGTATCGATAATATCACCGGTCTGATAAACAACAGGAGAGTAGAGGTTGTAAATCTGGTCGAAACCGGCATTCAACACGTTTCCAAGGGAAAGCACAGACATCAGAACAATCGTTGGCATGAGTAGGGGCAGGGTGATATAGAGTGTTTGCTTCCAACGCTTGGCTCCATCGATCACTGCGGCTTCATATAGTCCGGGGTCAATGCTGGTTAAAGCCGCCAGATAAACGACCGTTCCAAAACCGAAACCCTTCCATATGTCACTCACGATCATTGTCCATGGGAAGATTGAAGGGGTACCGAGAAAAGAGATCGGCTTGACGCCGAACAAACTCAGAAACGTATTCACGATGCCATTCGCACTTAGAACATCCAGCATGATACCCGCCATAATGACCCAAGACAAGAAATTCGGTATATACACGAGGGTCTGAAAGGTGCGTTTGATCCCGTTGTGCAAGACTTCGTTCAGCAATAGTGCGAAAACAACCGGCACCACAATGCCGCCAAGCATTTTGAATATGGACATGTAGAGGGTGTTCCAGATCGTTCTCACAAAGTTAGGCTGATTGAATACATGCGTGAAATTGTCCCATCCAACCCACGGTGAGTTAAAGCCGAGACCGGGGTTATATTTTTGAAATGCAATAATGAGTCCATAGAACGGGATGTAGCTAAAAATAAACACCAGCACAACGCTGGGGATCAACATGAGGTGATAAGGACTTTGCTGCTTCCATTTTTTCAGCATGGCTTTTCCTCCGTTCAGTTATCAAAAAGAAGGGATGAGAACGGGCTCACCCCCTCAGGCTTCACACCGCAAATGCTTTATTTCCCGTAGGCTTCGTTGACTGCTTCAATGGCATTGTCTCCGCCAGCTGCTCGCCAGTTCTGTACGACCACGTCAAAATAATCGATGCTTTCGCTACCCATAATGATTTTCGTAAATCCTTCGGTGAGAATGTCATCCAGTGTTGTGCCGTAACTGGAGAGAGCCTCAGGCGTAACACCCCATAGCGCAGTTTTGATATAGTTGTTGCTATCGAGCACTTTTTTGGCCAGACCATACGCATTTTTCGGAGCACCCTGTTGCAAATAATCGCCAGTTGCTCCCGGTGTCGCATTTTTAATAAACTCCACGCTATTATTGTATTTCTGCCACATCCCTGAAGTCGTAAGTCCGCTCGTATCCTTCGTTTCAAGAGCTTTGGACACAGCCTCAAACTGCTCATAGTCCGAATTCGGATTAAGTACACGGAACGCACCAACCACGTGGGCAATATCATTGTCGAGCAGGGCAGACAGTGTCTCCGGTTTTTCCTTGCCGTTACCTTCATCTACGATGTAGGCATAATCATTCAGGATTTCGATCACCGCTTGCGGATTGGCGGCATCCTTTTTCATAACAATGTAGTTATTGTTGGCAAAAAAGATCGACTGTTTTGCTTCCTTACCGTCCACGGTTGGAATGAGATACGGATAAAAGATCGAATCTTTGCCCAGATTGGCAATCGTATCTACGCCCGGATTATACCCCCACCACTGATAGTAAGGCTGGATGCCTACTTTACCAGCAACGATATCGGCATTCATCGCGTTGAAGTCTTTAATTGCAAATTCGGGATCAATAATGCCTAATTTAAACCAATCCGCCCACTCGGCAAGCGCATTTTTCATCTCAGGTTGAATGGAGCCATAGGTGAGTTTTCCCGAATTATCTTCAATCCACATGTCGGGATGTGCATTCCATGCAATGGCAAGCAGATTGAGGTAGTCCAGGGATTGATCCACAGCGATGCCGTATCCTCCGTGTTTCTCCATAAATTTGAGTGCCATATTTTTGATATCTTCAACGGATTTCGGATCTTGCAGTTTAAGCTCTTCTTTCCAGTCGTTCCGGATCCAGATAAAGTCGGGCTGTTCAATTAATCCCCAGTGCATCTGCGGTATACCGTAGAGCTTCCCGTCTTTTTTTCCTGATTCGTAGCTGTCTGCATCCGCTCTCATATACGCTTTCAGGCGTTCCGAGGCATGCTGTTCAAAGGCTTCTGTCAAATCCATGACCATATCGGCTTCAACCAATTGGCGTAACTGAGAAGGATTCACCCGGAAAACGTCAGGTAGTTCGTTGGAAGAGATGGCGAGATTGAGTTTTGTTTCATATTCATCACTGACCCAGTCCGTCTTGACGTTAATGTTTAACTTCTCTTTATACCGGCGAGTCCAGACATTATTGGTGATATCATCGCCCTTTGGATATTTCGCTGAACTGTACTCCGATGTGACCGTATGAATGGTGACTGCACCTGTGCCGTCATCGTCCGCGTCGGTCTGTGTTTTACCTTTTCCCGTGTCACTACAAGCTGTGATCAGCAGAGCGGACATACTCACCGACATGATTAGAAGCTTCATCTTTTGGTTCATTGACGTTCCCCCTCAAGTTCAAGTCATATTTAGGAAAGTTGTACTTGAAGATATTGTAATGGAGAATAAGAGGAGGGGATATAAACGTTATTGACCAGAATCTGTATGATTTTTTACTTAAGAGGAAGATTGAAAGAGCGAATGGGATGGGAAGTGTGTACGAATCTTGCACTTATTTGAACTGTGTTGCACTTTTTTGACCCGCTCGAACCAAAGAAGATCGTGAGAATTATCGGAAGTATACATATTTTTTCAGCTTAGTTGTGGCTTTTCGTTGTGCTGCGGTGTCTAATTCATTGTAAATCAAGAGGAGGTTCACACCATGTCAGGAGTTCATGACACACACTTTACACCTGTTTATCCGGATGAACAGGATAGCAATACCCGATTTGAATACATCTATGCATTATATCGTGACCGCATCCGTAGTTACTTTTTGCTGAAAATAAATGCCATGGTTGCAGACGACCTTACACAACAGGTGTTTATGAAAGTCTCGGAGAACATGCATCGCTTTAGAGGGAGTGCGCATATTTTCACATGGATCTTCAAGATTGCTCAGAATACGTTAAAAAACGAATATCGCAGATTGTCACGTCAGAATGAAACACCGCTTGATTTTACACAGTTAGAATCCCAATCCATCACTCTTGAATTTACAAAGTATGTTGACTTTCGAATTGACATTGGCGCGGCACTACAAACACTGGATGAGAAAAATCAGGAGATTATTGCGTTACGTTTTTTCGCAGATTGTACACTACCCGAGATTGCGAGTATTGTTGGCATGCGTGAGAGCGCAGTGAAGAACCGATTATATCGCGCTCTTGGAAAGCTGAAGCATGAATTAAATGAATGGGGGAACATGGCCATCATGTCGATTGAACAATTGATTTCTATCGAAAATAAAGGAAGTTCAGAACATTCGGTTAACCGTCTGAAAAAAGCAAATCATGATCTCTTCACGCAACTAAGTGGAAATGTCGAACGACTGGCGACCAAATACAATTACCAGCTCAAACGTAAAGTTATCATTGAAATGTATCCAGATCTGCCAACGTTTCATCGGGCTGTAGGTGAAGCGCATGCGCCTAACTGGTTCACGGGTACGTATGAAGAAAATATTCTTAAGATCGTATCACCACTTAATCCCGGACCGGAACATACCTACGAGTCTATTATCAAAGGTACGATTCACCTGTTCTCCATGTGGCTGATTGAGGAGATTAATCCGCTGTCCCCCAAATGGATTAGACAAGGAATTGGCGGATACGAGGCTAAACTGATGACACCCGATTTTCTTAAAAATTCGACGAAAGAGGCCATTCGCACGAATTCTATTCCTACTTTTGCTCAATTAGACGATGATACGTGGGATTTTGAAACCAAGAAAGGATTCCAATTCTCGTATATGTTTGTCGAGTTTGTCATAGAGAAGTACGGTTTAGAAGCTATGAATCAATTGATCCGTCAGCCGCAGGATCTCAAAGGCATTTTAGGCTGCTCAGAGACTGAATTTCGTCAGAAACTGGTTAACTATCTGAATCAATTATTTTAAGAACTCACACGAAACGAACGACAGTTTAACGGTTAATAAGCCCAGACACCTTCAGCAACATGTAGTCCTGTTCATTATGGGATATCATGACTGGAGGTGTTTTTTTACATTTAAATAAGGTAGAAGGAAGAATGAAGAAGGTTTGAAAGAAAGTTTATAGCGTTCGTTCATGTTCCGTTCATATTGCATTCATTCTAGGGACATCGAAGTTGAGTACACTTGACTTGGAGTAAAACAAGACCCACCCGAGAAGGAAACATGACATAAAGGAGCTGAAGGTGTTGATTGAACCAAGTCATTCAGATTCAAAAAAAACAAAAGCAAGCCAGAATTCCAAAGTCAAGCGAGTGCTTAAACTTTTACTAAAAGTCATAGCCTCTATACTTATCGTCATCCTGCTTTTCATCGCGACCGTGTTCACGGTGAACCAAGTCAGCAGTCATTCTGAACAAAAGCGACTGGAACATTACGGGCAACAGGTATCTGTCGATGGAAAACGAATGAACGTATTCATGCAGGGGGAAGGGAAAGAAACGATAGTCATCTTACCTGGGTTCGGGACAGCTTCTCCTGTGCTTGATTTTAAACCGCTCATATCCGAACTGAGTCCTTATTATAAGGTCGTAGTTGTTGAGCCTTTTGGTTACGGACTAAGTGAACAGACTGACAAGGAACGTAGTTCGGCTACTATCACGCATGAGATCCATAGTGCGTTGCAAAGCCTCGGTATCAAACGTTATACGCTCATGGCACATTCTATCTCAGGTCTCTATAGCCTGGACTATGTGAACCGATATGCAGATGAGGTACAAGCATTCATTGGACTAGATCACAGTGTTCCGTCTCTTAGTGAGCAAAAAGTTGAAGCGTCCGACATTGAGCCCATTAAATGGTTCCGTAACCTTGGTTTTGCCCGTGTTCAGTTGAAACTGACTGATGACCCGTATGAAGGCCTCTCCTATGACGACGATACCAGAGAGCAATTAAACATTTTAATACGCAAAAACATGTATAATAACACGCAATTAAACGAGGCCGTAGGCATGTATTCCAATTTCCAAGCGGCGAAACAGCTTACCTGGCCAAGTGATTTACCAGTTCTTTTCTTTGTACAAAAGAACCACCCGGTCGTGAAAGAGTGGGTTGCAGAACATGAGAAACAGATGGCGAACACTGAACAGGGAGAAATGGTTTTACTGGAAGCAGGACATTACTTGTATCGCTCCCATCCCAAGGAAATCGCTGAGAAGATCAAGGAATTCACCGAAAAGATCACTACAGATTGAGGCAACGGCGTTATATGGCGTACTTAAAGTACCCGTGTAACGCTTTTTTTGTTATTCTATTGTTTTACGGGTAACATGCCGGTATATCACATCATGAACATAAAACAGGGGGTCTCTAAATGCATATTTTAGTGCTAGGAGCTACTGGACGTGTCGGGAGCCAAATCGTAACACTTGCGCTTCAAGACGGTCATCAGGTAAGGGCTATGGTTCGCACTCTAGAGAAAGTAGACACACAACACGATCGCTTAACCGTTATCCAAGGTAACGTACTTGAACCCAATGATCTTGTCCATGCCATGCATGGCGTTGATGCGGTAATCAGCGCGCTGAACACGGATGGAACAACCACACTGTCCCAAAGCATGCCGTTACTCATCAACGCCATGGGGCAGGAGGGCATAAAGCGTATCATTACTGTAGGAACAGCCGGTATTCTTCAAAGCAGAACCGAGCCGGAGAAACTTCGATATCAGTCGAGTGAATCCAGACGTAAGTCAACTAGGGCTGCCGAGGAACATGAACAAGTGTACACGTTGCTTAGGGCCTCCACCTTGGAGTGGACGATTGTATGTCCTACGTATTTGCCCGATGGGGAGATCCGCGGCAATTATCGTGTAGAGCGTGACGTTTTACCTGAAGGCGGCACAGAAATTACCGTTGGCGATACCGCTGAATTCACCTATCGTCAACTTAGCGACCGCCGTTTTATAAACACACGTGTAGGTATTTGTTACTGATGCTTTAAGAAAATAATGATGGTTTGGAAAAATACAGAAATCTCCTCTGTCAATGCGAAAACAATTCAGGTAGATCCACACGAATAGGGCCTGTCTTCTTTTAATAGAAGATAGGCCTTTTTGTGCTTTACAGAATATTAACATGTGCCTGAAACAGTGCTGATGATTTCACCTTAACATAAGTATTGGATGTGGGAACGGTCCCACACTGAACAATCATTTCATTTTTTTATAACACGCTGAAGGACGGTGTGGTTCAAATGAAGGTGCTGGATCTGCAAGGAAGCCTCACTCCCCATGATTCAAAGACACATATATGCATGCCATTTGTCGTTGAAGCCGGATGTTCGAAGCTTCATATGCGTTTACAATATGGACCCAAAACCCTTGAGGATCAGGATAGATCCATAGAGTTGCTTATAAAAAGTTACGATCTGTACATTTTACCCGAACACCGGGAACACGCCATTGCCAACGCAACTCGTCATCTCCCGTTAAAAAATCTGATTACACTCTCGCTGGATGATACCAATCGATATAGAGGAGCATGTCATCGGCATGACCCGATCCAAGAACTTTACATAAGTAAAATGGATGCTTCCCCCGGATTGATGCCGGGTGAACTTCCTGCGGGGACCTGGACGATCATGTTGAGCGTGCATTGTATTGTCACAGAAGAGTGTACGTACCAGATGCAAATCTGGACATCCGAGGAGGACAACCGATGAGATGGCTCGCTTGTGAACTGCACACCCATACTTTGCATAGTGATGGAAGTCAAACTTTGGATGAACTCGTTAAAGGTGCTGTTGATCTCGGGTTCGATGCAATCGCTTTGACGGACCATAACACGATGTCTGGTCTGATCGGCAAAGATGAGATAGAGAAAAAATATGAGTTATACATCATCCCTGGTATGGAGTGGACGACCTTCTACGGTCATATGGTGACCATTGGACTTCATGAATTTGCAGATTGGCGTGATGTGAGTCGGGAACATATCGAAAAAGGGATCGCGGCCGTTCATCAACACGGCGGTATTGCTGGAATCGCACATCCATTCCGCATCGGAAGTCCTGCCTGTACAGGTTGCTTCTGGGAATATGAGATTACCGACTGGTCCAGTGTGGATTATATCGAAGTGTGGTCAGGGACATTTCCTTCCATTCGAACGGATAATCATCGAGCTTTTGATTTGTGGACACAAAAACTGAATGAAGGATACCGCATTGCGGCCACATCAGGGCGAGACTGGCATTCACAGGATAAGACTATTGACCCGATCTCAGTCACATACCTTGGCATTGAGGAAGGGGCAAATATGACTTCACATCACCCCGATCGCTTGATTCGCTCCTTGCGTGAAGGAAGAGTGTCTGTAACGATGGGGCCATTACTCACACTGACACTGAGCGCTGGAGAAACCTTGTACCCACTAGGTTCTATGATTCCGGCACCGCTTCCCGAGACGCGAAATACTAAACAGCAGTTGCTGATGCATATTGCTTTGGACTTCTCTGTACGTGTCGGGAAATGGTCTTTGCCGGAGCAGCCTTTAAGGTTAGTGCTGTTCTCCAATCTTGGTGAGGAAGGGTATGCAGAGGTCGTTGTGCAACATAATGAGCATGTTCTGGAACTGGAGATGCCGTTGTCCACAAACGATGAAGCATCAACTCGAAGATGGATTCGAGCCGAATGCTGGGGTACGATGCAAGGCGCCTATGTACGAATTGCGTTTACCAACGCGATCTATTGGGAGGAAGGAGGGAAGACGTTATGAATAGCTTTCCACTGATTACAGCGCATACCGGCAGTATGGGGTATCCTGATCACTCGTTTGAATCCCTTCAAGCCTCCTTAACACTTGGGATAGATATTTATGAAGATGATATTCGGATAACCCGGGATGGCATCCCAGTGCTGGCACATGATGATGAGATCAAACTAGGCGACGGAAGACAAGGAAGTCTGGAAAAGCTCTCGTTGAATGAGGTACATGCCATGAGTCTAACGCCATTCCCGACCCTTCAGGAGATGCTAGTGCATATTCGCAAGGCAGGTAAAATCATGAACCTGGATATCAAAACGGATCGTGCATTAGAGCCCGTGTCTGCCCTGATTGAGCAGATGAACATGAAAGAACACGTATTTCTAAGTGGTTGTGCCTACGATACGGCTTTGAAAGCTGGCAAGTATGCAGCTGAAATTCGCCGGTTGCTGAATGTGAACCTTCAACATCTTGAACGTTTCAACTATGCGGATGCCATTATTCAGATGTGCGAAGAGGCCAAACATGCTGACTGCTTTGGATTGAATCTGCCCTTTCAAGTTGTGAGAGAGCAGCTTATAGATATTGTGAAGTCAAACGGTCTTGATGTCTATGTATGGACGGTCATGGACGTAGAGGATATGCGTACGCTAGCAGGCTGGGGTGTCGATTCTATCACAACGCGTGATCCGCTGAAACTGACGACTGTGCGCGAAGAGATGAAACGAGCGGAGGAGAAGCAGGTTGAACCAAAAGCTAAACTATAGTCTGCGTGAACTCGCAGAGCTGGCGGGTGTGTCCAAATCGACAGCATCGCGAGTAATCTCTGGAAACGGGTACGCAAGTCCGGATGTACGAGAGCGTGTACTTCAGGCTGTCGATCAGCTCCTCTACAAACCTAGTGCGGTGGCAAGAGCCATGGTTTCCAAACGCACGTATAACATCGGTGTCATCGTATTTCGGGACAGGCTACCGATTGTATCCCACACACTATACGGGCGAATCATTGATGAGATTCTAATGGCCGCCGAAGCGCTGGGTTACTCGATCTTTTTGAAGACAGATCGGGAAATGTCGTTACGCTCTACCGACTATATGCTGGAGCAGCGTGTGGATGGACTTATTCTGGTGAGCAGACTACAGAAGAACGTAATCGATTACGTAAAAAAATTCAATATTCCATATCTCATGGTTAACGGATCTACCGAAGATCCTGAGGTTGTGCATCTCGTTAGCAACGACGAGGCTGGAGGTGAACGTGCAGCAGAACATCTGGTTGCATGTGGACACCGCCGTTTCTTCATCATTGCAGGGCCAGGCGAACATCGAAGCCACTCGTTACGGCTGAAAGGTTTTTGCCAACGTTTGGAAAGGTTTGGTTTATCCGTATCTGAAGGACAGGTTCGTATTGTGCAATCCTCGGAATCGAGTTTTGAATCCGGGCACCAGTTGATGGAAGATCAGTATCAAACATTCCGGGAAGGACAATACAGTGCTCTTTTCAGTACAAACGATATGCTGGCACTGGGAGCGATGAAGGTCATGTTAGATCGTGGCATGCGAATCCCGGAAGATTTAGCTATTATGGGTTACGATAACACAGAGTTATCGATAATGTTTCACCCTTCACTAACAACCGTCAGCGTGGATGCTACAGGCATCGGACGGGATGCCGTATCCCTTCTGGATCGCCTGATTCGTGGGGAAGAGAATGTACCTCGTTTGACCGAATATGAAAGCCACGTACTGATTCGTCAATCAACGAAAAGAAAGGAGGAATAGCGATGTTTTGGTATTGGAAACATGTTGGACCAAGGAGAATCATTGAATTCGTGTTACTAACTCTATTCGCCATTTTCTTTGCAGGGCCTCTGGTTAATCTGCTTGTACTTGCATTTTCTGAAAAATGGAATTACCCGGACATTTTACCTCAGATCTGGGGGTTCAAATGGTGGAAATTTGTACTGGCTAAGGATGACATTGTCTCGTCGATCTCCTTATCCTTCCTGATTGCGACACTCGTAACCTTGCTGTCCATCGTGATCTGTATTCCGGCTGCATATGCTTTTGCCAGACTACAGTTTCCGCTTAAGCGTATGTTTCTGTTTTCGTTCCTTCTGACACATGCCTTTCCCAAAATGGGGTTGTACGTATCCATCGCTGTGCTTTTCTATCAGCTTGGTCTGATGAATACCCTGCTTGGTGTTGTGCTGATCCATATGATCAACGTACTGATGTTCATGACCTGGATTCCAACCTCGGCCTTCCGTAATGTACATCGGGCACAGGAAGAGTCCGCGCGAGATGTTGGAGCGAGCCCCTTCAAAGTGTTCCGCAGCATCACACTGCCTATGGCGATGCCTGGCATCATGGTTGCATCTATCTTCACGTTTCTCAATTCACTTGATGAAGCGCAGGGAACGTTCCTGGTCGGAATCCCCGATTATAAAACGATGCCTGTTGTGATGTATTCAATCATTTCCGATTTTCCAAGTAGCGCTGGAGCCGTATTCTCGATTATTTTGACGCTACCAACCATTATTCTGCTCGTGGCAGCCCAGCGACTTGTGAGCGCGGATGTACTGGCAAGTGGTTTTCAGATGAAATAACAACGTTTCGGTCACGAAACCGAGGCAAAAGGGAGGCAGTTAGTAAGATGCAGTTGTCTGTACGCGCGTTATCCAAACGTTATAAAACCGGTGATGGGGTCAGTGGGATCAACATCGATATTCAAAAAGGAGAGCTGGTTACGCTGCTGGGTCCTTCAGGCTGTGGTAAAACAACCGTGCTGCGAAGCATCGGTGGATTTCTCGAACCGGACTCTGGCGACATTCTGATCGAAGGCCAAAGTGTAATACAACTGCCGCCCGAGAAAAGGCCAACTTCCATGGTGTTCCAAAGCTATAATCTATGGTCCCATATGTCCGTATACGACAATCTGGCGTTTGGTCTGAAGATTCGTAAAAAATCCAAGGCCGAGATTCAATCCGCTGTAGAGGATGCGCTCAAACTGGTTCGGTTATCAGGCTTTGACAAAAAGTATCCGGCCGAGCTGTCCGGGGGACAACAGCAACGGGTTGCCCTTGCACGATCCTTGCTGCTTAATCCGGCGGTGCTTTTACTGGACGAGCCATTCTCAGCATTGGATGCCAAACTGAGACATGAGATGCGTGAGGAATTGCGTGAGATTCAGATGAAAACCGGACTCACGATGGTATTTGTCACGCATGATCAGGAAGAGGCCTTATCCTTATCCGACCGCATCATCGTTATGAATCATGGGCGTATCGAACAAATCGCAGAGCCTCAACGAATCTATGATGAGCCTGCTTCATTATATGTTGCCAGTTTTATCGGCAAAATGAATTTCCTGAGAGGGGTGGCAGCACAGGAAAGCATTCAAATTGGAGATATCCATCTCCCGAATGAAAAAAATCTGGATGGACAGGTGATCGCAGCCGTTCGTCCGGAAGATGTACAGTTGCAATTAATCGCAGGGGATCAGCCGTCCTTGGCAGGTAAGATTAAACAAGTCATGATCTTGGGGCATTATGCAGAAGTTACCGTTGATCTGGGCCAGTTAGGTGTCGTCCGTGCTTTTCTGAACAAAGATCGAGTAGATCAGCTTCACACAGGCAAGGACATTTACGTTTCGATCAGCAAAATGATCGCATATCCACATGAGGAATCATACTGAGGAGGATGAAAAGTATGTTAAAGAAAAAGCCTTTTCTATCATTGTTGACGGTAGTTGGATTGTCGATGTCCCTATTAGCTGGTTGTGGCAGTGCAAGTGATGCGAAGACAGCTTCAAGTGACAGCAGTGCAGCGGCATCAAGTAAACCCGTTTCCTTTAACTTCTACTTTACAGGCTCACAAAACGTTAAGGATCTGTGGGATTACCTCGAACCAATGTTTGAAAAAGAACACCCGGATATCGACGTAAAAATGGTCTACATTCCATCAGGAACCGGAGCAGAGCCGACATATGACCGGATCGTTGCTGCCAAGAAGGCAGGCAAAGGATCAGGAGATATCGATCTGTATGAGGATGGCATCGTCACTGTTTCTCAAGGGATGAAAGACGGCGTATGGGCACAATTGGATACAAAGGACATTCCTAATCTGAGCAAAGTTAATACAAACACGATGAAGGATGTTAACAATTATGCGATTCCCTATCGTTCATCGGCAGTGGTGCTAGCGTATGACAGCAGTAAGGTTAGCAATCCGCCCAAAACACTGGATGAACTCCTGACATGGATCAAAGCAAACCCTGAGAAATTTGCCTATAATGACCCTTCAACCGGCGGTTCGGGAAGCTCTTTTGTGCAAACGATCGTGTATAAAGACCTTCCGGAAGAAGACATTCACAACTCCGATCCAGCGGTTATGGAGAAGTGGAGTGCCGGTTTTAATACCCTTAAAGAAATTGGACCATTTGTATACGGCAAGGGGATCTATCCAAAGAAAAACCAGGGTACCCTGGACTTGCTCATGAATGGAGAAGTATCCATGATTCCGGCTTGGTCAGATATGGTACTGCAACAATTAAACGAAGGATTGCTGCCGGATACCATCAAAATGCAACAGATTACACCAGGATTTAACGGTGGGCCAACATACCTGATGGTGAATGAAGCGTCGGACAAAAAAGAAGTGATCAACACTTTCCTGGATTTTGTTCTTTCTCCAGAAGCACAAGAAGTGATTGTAAACAAAATGAATGGATTCCCGGGAATCGAGCTTTCTAACATGTCCAGTGAAGTACAAAGCAAATTTGATGGAGTAGCTGAGGGCTTTCGCACATTCAACATCGGGGATCTGGGCACAGAGATTAATAAACGCTGGCAGAGTGACGTTGCGGCCCAATGAGTAAGGAATTCAGACAGTCAATTACGGGCATAGCGATGGTACTCCCCTCCTTCGCAATCCTGCTGATTGTAGTCATCATTCCCATTATTCAATCGTTTATAATGAGTCTGAGCAATGACTCAGGTGGTTATGATCTGAGCAGGTACATGTATTTGTTTACCGATAAAGGTATGCGTGACAATATCGTTTTTACGCTGCGAATCACAGTGATAACCTGCATCGTCGTCATGCTTATCAGTTATAGTCTGGCGATCTACATGCGTTTCAATCAGGGTCCGATTGTAAATCTGATTCGTAAAACGTACATGATTCCGCTTTTTATCCCGGGGGTCATCGCAACCTATGGTCTGATTAATCTGCTTGGAAACCATGGCTGGCTGGCACGTATGCTGGAAGTGGTGGGGGTTACGTTACCACGAATCATTTTTGATGAAAAAGGAATTATTATTGCGAACCTCTGGTTCAACATACCGTTTACCACAATGCTGCTCAGTTCAGCACTGTCGGGCATCCCGTCATCGGTGATCGAAAGTGCAAAGGACATAGGTGTAGGCAGGTTGACACTGTTTACCCGGTTTATTTTCCCACTGTCCTACAAAACGTTCCTTGTTGCAATTACCTTTGTCTTTATGGGAGTCATCGGTTCGTTCACCGCGCCGTTTCTGATCGGAGCCAACTCTCCCCAAATGCTCGGCGTATCTATGCAACAGGTGTTCAGTGTATTTCAGGAGCGCGAACAGGCCGCAGCGATTGCATTTTTCTCTTTCTTGCTCTGTTCCGTACTTGGGGCGTTCTACATCCGTTCCATGGCGCAGGAAGAGAAGGGAAGAATCTAAAGAAACAGCATGCGAAATAAAATGTAAGTTGAACCAAAGATGTATAAGTAGACACTCTACAGCATTAAATGAGCTAAACTAATGGTTTGAAAATGAAAGTAGCCCCTCGGAAGTAAGGGGCTACTTTCATTTTTTTTGCTTAAGATAAACATTCTGACTAAAGTTATCTCTACTTGTAGTTGAATACTACTTCATACGTTTGGAGATAGGGTGATCCTCATTCATTTGCAGCAAATCCCACAGGTTCCCATAAAGGTCTTTAAATACAGCAACGATGCCATAGTCTTGTTCCTTTGGTTCTCTCACAAATTCAATGCCTTTGGCAACCATGTCCTTATAATCTCTCCAGAAGTCATCGGTATTCAGGAACAGGAAAACACGCCCACCAGCCTGGTTACCGATAAAAGGCTGTTGCTCCGGTTTGGAAGCTCTCGCGAGTAAAATGGTTGTGCCTATAGATCCCGGAGGGGCAATCACCACCCATCTTTTGTCCTGCTCAGGTTGATAGGTGTCTTCAAGCAATGTGAAGTTCAATTTTTGAGTATAAAATTCGATCGCTTCATCATAATCGTTAACGACCAAAGCGATATGTATAATCGACTGAATCATAAGGGGGCCTCCATTTCATCTTTTGGTCAACGATACAGTTATACCATTGTAATTGGAGAGACTACAACGGTAAATAAGGAAAAGCAGGAAGTTTCCCTACTCCTAAACCCTGATTTGCAGTATGATATATACTAGGTTAAGCGCTTTCTTTTAGATCAAATTCAATATACATACTTAGGAGGCTACTAAACTTGTTGAATACAAACACCAATTACGCAGGATATCTTTTTGTGCATTTTATCGGTGAGCAGCCCGATGGAGAGCAGGTTTATTTTTCATATAGCGAGGATGGCCTTCATTGGAAGGACTTAAACGGGGGTAAGCCCGTATTGCGCTCCAATCTGGGGGAACAGGGTGTACGCGACCCGTTTCTCATTCGCTCCGCTAAGGAGAATAAGTTTTATCTGATTGCAACCGATCTACGAATCGCAAGCGGTAAAGGCTGGGGTGTTGCTGTAAACGAAGGCAGTCGTGATATTGTCGTATGGGAGTCCAGTAATCTCATGGATTGGTCTTCTCCTTGGACAGTTACACTTGGCACCCCGGGTGCAGGTTGTGTGTGGGCACCTGAAGCCGTATATGATGAAACGGCTGATGAGTTTCTTGTATTCTGGGCCTCAGCCACACAAGATGCAGATGAATCTGAACGTAAACAGAAGATTTACAGCGCACGCACCAAAAACTTCCGTACATTCACTCCATCGGTAAAGTATATCGAGCGTGAAAACCACATCATCGATACGACCATTCTTGCTTCTTCGGGTTCTTACTACCGATACTCCAAAGATGAAACAACCAAAAACATTCGTGTTGAAAAGGGGAACTCTCTGGACAAGGACGCCTTCACTCCGCTCCATGCGCCTGTGTTGGAGGCTCTGATGGGTGTAGAAGGGCCACAGATATTTAAATTCAATGACCGGGATGAGTGGTGCCTGATTGTGGATCGTTTTGCTGAGGGAAAAGGTTATCTACCGCTGTTGACGACGGATTTGGATAGCGGAAACTTCCGAATAGCTTCAGATGATGAGTTTGATATGGGAAAAACCCAAAAGCGGCACGGCGGCATTTTGCCAATCACCGCGGAAGAAGGTAATTGTCTGCTGGCCGCTTATGGAGACGGTCACCAGGTACTGGCTGGTCAATACGCTGACCCTGATGTGGCGAAGTTTGGCGACCGCTATTATATGTATCCTACTACGGATGGCTTCGACGGGTGGTCAGGTACGCAGTTTAAGGTGTTTTCCTCCAGCGATCTGCAATATTGGCAGGATGAAGGAATTATTCTTGATCTGGCAACGGATGATGTGCCTTGGGCCATCGGGAATGCATGGGCACCAGCGATTGCCAGCCACAATAACAAATATTACTTTTATTTCTGCGGCAAAATGCCTAACCAGGAAAGTGCTATTGGTGTCGCTATTGCCGATTCACCGACGGGTCCATTCCGAGCGGAGCCTGAGCCTTTAATTACAATGGGTCAATTAAGACATCTTGGGATCAAGATGGGGCAAGCCATTGATCCTTCAATCTATGCAGAGCAGGATGGCAAGATGTATCTGTTGTTTGGCAACGGTGATGCTGCAATTGTGGAGCTTGGTGACGATATGATAACTGTTCGTGAAGAAACGATGCGTAACATTGCAGGATTGCATGATTTCAGAGAGGCCGTAACCGTGTTAAAGAGGGATGGGCTTTACCACTTCACATGGTCTTGTGATGATACGGGAAGTGAGGATTATCACGTCAATTACGGTACGTCGGAAAGCCTCTACGGCCCGGTCACCTATCACTACCCTGTCTTAAGCAAAAATGTAGAAAAAGACATGCTTGGAACAGGACATCACTGTATTTTCCATGATTCTGAAACGGATCAGTATTACATGGCTTACCATCGTTTTGTCACTCCGTTATCGCGGTTCTCCGAGGGGAAAGGGTACCACCGGGAAGTATGTATTGACCCGATTCAGTTTGGAGCAGGTGGTCGTATGAAGCCTATTGTTTTGTGAAATGATGGGATGGTTGAACAGTATTGAAGCGAACAATCACGATACAAAACCGAAGCAATTCGAATAGAGTATCGTAATGGAGATTCATCATTTGTACGTCTCATGGAAGCCGCTAAACCATAGCGGCTTTTTTAGATTTTGCTTATATACGTACATGGGCCGAATCATCGCTGTTACACAAGAAAGAGTGACTGCTTGCAGAAGAATTCCTGTTATTGATGAAACGTTTCGAGTTAAAAGTCAAAAGATAAACCTAAATAAAACTTTTTAAAGTAAGGGTTTTCATTTTGTTATTTACCAAATATGTACATTCGTGATATCATAAATGCGAAACGTTTCGAATTCATTTTTGAAGGGAGAAAAAAGATGAACATTGTAAAAAGGTTAGGACTTATTTTAACTTTTTGTCTGTTTGCCAGCACAGCTTTCGCTCCTGTCATATCTGCACATGATTCAGGCAAGACGCCGGGCTTCAAACCAGAATTGAAAGCGGTTGCCAAAAAAACGTACAAGTACTTCAAAGATTTTACCGATCCCAAAACCGGGTTGACGTATGATGAAGTCCGAATGAAGGAAACGGGAACGGAAGAAGCCAAGCGTACCTCACCAACAAACATTGCGATGTACATGATGAGTACCGTTTCTGCGGAACGAATGGGCCTGCTTTCGAAAAAAGAAGCCGTATCCCGCCTGAAAACAACGTTAAACACGCTGGAGAAGATGGATAAGTGGAATGGGCTCTTTTATAATTGGTACAACACGGACGATGGTTCCGTCAAAAAAGATTGGGGGCAATTTATATCACAGGTAGATAACGGCTGGTTATCCGCAGGATTAATCGTCGTTGGACAAGCGTATAAAGAGTTAAATGCACAAGCCAGCGCTCTCGTTAAACAGATGACTATGCAACGTTATACGATCCGGAAGTCGGCCAATTCCGTGGTGGCTATGATGTCGCCAAAGGCGCACTGACAGAGCATCATTATGGGTCCTTTTATACGGAACCTCGTGTAGGAAGTTATATTGCCATCGGTAAAGGAGACGTACCAAAAGAACATTGGTGGAAGATGTACCGCACAATGCCACTTGAATGGGATTGGCAGTCTCAGATTCCTCAAGGTCAAACGGTGAATTATGATGGCGTCGATGTCTTCGAAGGAAGTTATGAGTATAAAGGTAAAAAGTTTGTTCCTAGCTGGGGAGGCAGTATGTTTGAAGGACTGATGCCGGGTCTGGTGATCAAGGAAAAAGACTTGGGTACTCAGGCACTAGGTCTAAACAATAAACGTCATGTCGATCTGCAAATCGAATATGCCAAAGAAAAAGGGTATGCAGCATGGGGATTTTCCCCGTCAGCAACACCTACCGGATATAGTGAGTTTGCAGCAACACCGCTTGGCATCTCAGGTTACAAAGACGGAGCAACGGTAACTGCGCATGCAACATTCCTTGCCTTGGACTATGCGCCTGAAGAGGCACGCAAAAACATCAAAACACTGAAAAAGTTAAACATGATGGGCGAATATGGCTTATACGACTCCATCAATCTGGAGACCAAAGAAATCGCCAAAGCTTATCTGGCATTGGACCAAGGCATGATTATGATATCTATTGCGAACTATCTGGAGGATGGAGTTATCCGTGATTATTTCCACAGCGATCCTATTGGTCAGAAACCTGAAGAACTGTTGAAAAAAGAAGTATTCTCCATTCAGTAGACCCGATTCAGAAGGAACGAGGCATCACTTGATGACGCCTCGTTCCTTTTTTGTTGATTAGGCTTATGGCTTTTTTTGTGTATAACATAGTTTAAATTGTTTACTACATATTTTTAAGCTTTTGCGATCGTTACAATAACGTATAAGAGAAGTAGGTGATTTTTACTACATGAAAATTGCAGGAGGATAACCAATGAAAGATTTTTTAAAATTTGATACGAATGAAGAACGGCAAGCGTTATTAATCAGAGCAAGGAAGGTTGCTTTATCAGCAATCCAACAGTATGACTTAGAATGGGATAAAATCGAGTTTATTCAACTATCTGAATCGATCACGTATAAAATTGAAACCAGTACAGCTAACCATTATTTGCTTCGTATTCATTCGGACCGATTGAGCAGAGAGGAAATTCGTTCGGAGCTCCTACTGTTACAAGCACTGAAAAAATCGAAAGAACTAAATGTATCCGAAGGGATACCAAGTTGTGATGGTATTTATGTTTTGGAGATTGAAACAGAAATGGGATATAGACGGCCTTATGTAACAATGATGCGGTGGATCGAGGGTGAAAAAACAACAGGGGAATTTACGGATAGTCATGCGTATAATATGGGAGTAATGATAAGCAGGCTCCATGCAGCAGCAAAGGATTTCAATCCACCTTCTGATTTTGTAAGGTCTGCTTGGGGAGTAGAAAGCTTTAAACGTGAACTGGCTAAGTTGGAACGTTACCATCAACGTTTTTTATCCGAAAAGGCATGGAAGTTGTATCAAGATGCAGCGGAGAAGGTTGTATCCCAACTTACCACTATGCGTCCAACTGAACATAACTACGGACTAATTCATGCTGATTTACATACCGGTAATATGGTTTTTAACGATGATCAACCTTCACCGATTGATTTTGAAAGATGTGGGTACGGATATTTTCTCTACGATATTGCAGGCACCATGCTGGAGCTTTGGCCTAAACATCGATGGCAGCTTATCAAAGGTTATGAGAGTATTAAGAAGCTGGAAGCGGACTATACTCGGGATCTGGAATGTTTTTTCATCATGTTCATGATCGAGAACTTCTGCCATCACGCCTCCGATCCAAGAGAAACAGCCAGTTTAATCGATGAACAAAAATATGCCCAAGCATATATAAGAGAATATTTGAACGGTAATCCATTTTTATTCGAAGTGGTCGAGCCTGTAAAAATGGATTAATACTAGCTTTCAGACGGAACGAAACGGAGAACCTACCCCGAATCTTTCCGTCTTTTTCTTGGTGTTTCGCTTCAAAAGAATAAACGTTCACCCCCGCCTAATACGTCTCACATTCCTATTCATTAGATGACGAACCACATGGCTGAATATCATTCTCTTGATTGGATTTAACTTTTGGGGATGGAGAGAAAAGAATTGATCCGGATTGTCAAACGTACCGAAATCCTGGACAATGCCTTCTTTCTGCACATAGGTGTCATTTTCATTCCAAAAAATAGCAGGTTTCTGAAAATCGTCCGTAGCCACTCCATAACCACAAAATGAACCAGTACATTGCTTAAACTTTTGCTGAAGCTTGGTCAGATAAGGGAGATCCAGGATAAATCCCTCAATATTTAACCATCTGTCGTTATATAACACTTCAATCCAGCTGTGGATAATCTCTTTCGGAGAAAGGTGATAATACCAGCCTTTCATGGCTCCCTTTTGCAATTGCTTATGAATCGTAAAACCGTGAATCCGGCAAGGGATGCTTAGCGCTCTAAGTAGTGCCATGAATAAAATGCCTTTCGTATTACACTGTCCATAGCCGTCGTGGAGCACTTCTGAAGCCTGAATATTATCGCTACGATTATACCTGCGAATGAGGCTCTGAATGGTCGAATGATTGTAATCTAACAATTGCGTTTGCTCGAGATTGTTGTTCATGATGAGCACCTCCTGCAAACATTGTATCGTCAGTGCAGGGAGGAAACTTGCAAAAACACGCTATCCTTACGAATATCTTTGGCGGTCATTCCGAGCAATCGCTTGCTGGTATTGGCAAAATGGGAGGGCTTATCAAAACCAGCCGCCATGGCTGCATCCGTGATGCTCGTTCCTTGGAAAATCAAATAGGATGCTTTCTGTAGCTTATGTAACAACATATAACCGCTAAGCGATATGCCTGTATTTTCTTTAAACAGATGTGACAGCCTGCTGTTCGATAGACCGAACTGTTCAGCGTACATACGAATAGAGTGCTCCGAATCCGTGCAATCCTTCATATGTTGGATCAGTTCCTTGATTCGTGAATCCGTAATCGCAGGTGGAGTGTAATCCAGTTGAAAAAGAGTCATGAGTTCTTGTAAAAATACACGGTAAGTCTCTGCATCATTGAGTAACGGTAACCGCCTTTTGATATGTTCGGCGACTTCTTTACCAAGCTCTTCGGGAAAACTGGCATAATTCCGCTTGCCCATATATTGTTTAAATGCTGTTGCCATCTGGGATGTGCTATCTATTAAAAGCAATACTACGGGCTGCCCTGAGACCTGCAAATGATGAGATATATTGGAGTTAAGCACGATTACAGCAGTACTTATAATCTCTCCCTGAACCTCAATCTGAAAATGGTTTTCTAGTGCAATCGTGACTTGAATAAACGTATGTTGATGTGCCTCAGCATCGATGGCATTGGAATGCACAAGAATGTGATGCTGCGCGCCGTATAAATTCATCAAACGGGTATCACCTCATAGGTAAAATAAATTAACGAACACTGTATATTACAATAAAACTGAAGCAATATTGAAGAGGGTAATGCAACAGGACATACGTAACGATTATTTTATAATAGACTAAAATGGGGTACACATGTGATTAACTTGTTATGGACGATTTATCTTGTATCTGTTATCACTTGGATTGGATTGTTAGTGTATGTAAAACAAATGGGCTGTTCAGATATTCGTTTGGGTAGAAGTGTTTCATAAGTCACCTCTATTCACTATAATTGATGAGAAAGATACACATCTTTTATGTAAGTGGAGGTAGAATGATGACTCAAAATCAGAGAAAAATCGCGATTATCACAGGTGCCAGCGGTCCCAGAGAAATGGGAAGTGCTTTTTGTCGTAAACTAGCTTCCAGAGATATTGATATTTTCTTCACACACTATAAGGCTGATCCGGAATGGACACTTGCGTTTCACAAGGAAATTGAAGACATGGGGGTTCGCTGTACATCAATCGAGATCGATCTAACCGAGCGTAACGCAGCACAACGAGTATATGAAAGTGCAGTACAGCAACTGGGACAACCCTCAATACTGATTAATAATGCGGCTTATGGTGTCAACACCGATTACAAGTCCTTTGACGCCGAACTCTTGGATAACCACTATGCTGTTAATATGCGATCGACGTTTCTACTGTGTACGATATTTGCCCGCGAATTCGAGAAATCCAATCTAACCTCAGGCAGAATTATTAATATGACGTCGGGACAGGACATATCGCCGATGCCAGGTGAGTTAGCGTATGTTGCAACCAAGGGGGCGATCTCTGCTTTTACAACATCCTTATCCCGTGAACTTGCACCATTGAAGATTACAGTAAATGCCGTAAATCCGGGGCCAACTGATACAACGTGGATGGATGATTCCATTCGTGATTATCTGATGCCAAAGTTCCCGCTGGGACGAATTGGAGCACCTGAGGATGCAGCGAACATTATTGATTTTCTCGTGAGTGAAGCAGGAGCTTGGATTACGGGACAAATTATTCATTCGGAAGGTGGATTCATTCGAGAATAATCGAACGTTGCTGGAAAGAATATGATTAGAATCATAAAAAGCCCGGCTAGGTTAGCTGGGCTTTTTTGTAGATTTAAACGGAGCTATTCAATGAAGGCAACAACGATTTCACATATTAACTCAAGAAGTATCTCTGAGCCATGGGTAATTCGTCAACCGGAAGACAGCGTAGCGTTTCACCATTCACGGATACGGTATAATTTTTCGGATTAACCATAATCGTTGGCGTTTCTCCATTTAAAATCATATCTTTTTTGCTAGCTGCACGACAGCCCGTCACTGGCTTTAAAGATTTACTGAGCTCCAGAGGGGAAAGGGTACCAGCATCAATAGAGGCCTGGGACACAAAGGTTGCACAAATGGCAGAACGTGCTTTGCCATAGCTCCCAAACATCGGTCTGTACATATAGGGCTGTGGTGTCGAGATCGTGGAGTTCGGATCTCCCATTACACTATGCATAATCATGCCGCCCTTAATAATAACTTCGGGTTTAACTCCGAAAAAAGCGGGTTTCCATAACACAAGATCCGCCATTTTACCGACTTCAATCGATCCTACATATGTTGAAATGCCATGAGTAATTGCAGGGTTAATCGTATATTTGGCAATATATCGTTTCACACGATTGTTATCCGCCTGGGTATCTCCGGTAAGCGAACCGCGTTGTTTTTTCATTTTATCCGCCGTTTGCCAGGTTCGGATTGCCACCTCACCTACACGGCCCATCGCCTGTGAATCTGAACTAGTCATACTGATTGCACCGATATCATGTAATATATCTTCCGCACCAATTGTTGTCTCCCGAATCCGCGAAGCGGCAAAGGCGACATCCTCCGGAATTTTGGGATCGAGATGATGGCAGATCATTAGCATATCCAGATGCTCATCGACGGTATTTCGGGTATAAGGCATGGTTGGACTGGTGGAAGAAGGCAGGACATTCGGCATGGAAGCAACACGTAACAAGTCCGGCGCGTGACCACCGCCCGCACCTTCGGTATGGTAGGTATGAATGGCGCGACCATTGAATGAACGCAAACTGTCCTCCACATATCCGGCTTCATTCAGCGTATCGGTATGGATATTGACCTGAATATCATACTGTTCTGCCACGCTTAAACATTTGTCGATAACATATGGTGTGCTTCCCCAGTCTTCGTGAATTTTCAGTCCGCCAACACCAGCAAGTACTTGTTCCATCAACGCTTCAGGTCTGGAACTATTACCTCGGCCAAGCATCACAAAATTCATCGGAAGTGAATCAAGCGCCTGCAGCATGCGTTCAATATGCCACACCCCTGAGGTACAGTTAGTAGCGAGTGTGCCCGTGGCCGGGCCGGAGCCTCCACCAACCATCGTGGTAATCCCACTTTGCAACGCAATTTCAATTTGCTGCGGAGAGATGAAATGCACATGGCTGTCTACACCGCCAGCGGTTACAATCAAATTTTCACCAGAGATCACTTCTGTACCTACCCCAATAACCATGTTAGGATCGACACCATCCATCACAAATGGATTTCCCGCTTTGCCAATGCCTCGGATCAGTCCGTCCTTAATGCCAATATCGGCTTTGACAATTCCCCATGTATCCACAATAACAACGTTGGTAATGACCGTATCCAGAACGCCTTCGCTACGCGTTGCTAGAGGATGCTGTCCCATGCCATCCCTGACCGTTTTACCTCCGCCAAAAACACACTCGTCTCCATACACAGTAAAGTCTTTTTCAATCTCGATTTTTAACGAGGTGTCCGCGAGCCGGATCCGATCTCCGGTCGTGGGGCCATACATGCTTGCATATGTCGCACGATCAATGGTGTTCATCATTCAACCCTCCCGTTGGTTAACCCGGCGAATCCATGGATTTCCTTCGTTCCACCGATTTCAACCAGCGTAATGTCATGAACGTCTCCCGGTTCGAAGCGGACGGAAAGACCTGAAGCGATATCCAGCCGATATCCTTTAGTACCTTCGCGGTCAAATGATAGAGCGGGGTTCGTTTCAAAAAAATGAAAGTGTGATCCGACCTGAATGGGGCGGCTGCCTGTATTGGTCACGGAACGGGTAATGCGTTTGCGGTCAGGCAGCAGGACAATTGGGTCATCCGCAAATTCATACTCACCGGGGATAATCGAACCATCGATCCGGGCAACAGGCTCATGTACAGTCACCAGCTTCGTTCCATCGGGGAACGTGGCTTCAATCTGAACTTCACTCAGCAACTCGGCTACGCCATCCATTACCTGGTTTGCTGATAAAAGGTGACGAGCTTCTTCCATGAGTTGTTTTACGGTTTTCCCATCCCGTGCACCCTCTACGACAAAACCTGAGATATAGGCAGCGGCTTCCGGATAATTCAACTGAACGCCACGTTTCAGCCGCTTTTCAGCCATATCCGCAGCGAGGTACATCAATAATTTTTCACGTTCCTGTACAGTTAAATGCATAGTCAGCAACTCCTTCGCTGAGTTAAAATGAGAAGAAATAACAGGCTTGGTTCCATGTAATCTTTTTCCAATCATTGCTTATGTTTGAAAATGTAACATGGTTGTGGAGGGGAGTCAAACAAGAATGTCAAACAACATAACATTAGAAGATTGATTTGTGCAAGATCACAAATGGTTCTTAAAGAAAAGGTGTTGAACATAATATTTGCCCAGAGATGGGTGGGGCATGATGAAACTTCAGAATGCACAGATCGTTGCGAAGAATCGGTTACATAACGCTATACTTTACCTTAGTTGAGAGGAGGGATCAGATGGATTGGCTGATGAGAATGAATCGTGCTCTAGATCATATTGAAACGAATCTATCCAACGAAATCAGTTTAAATGACGTTGCGCAGTGTGCTTGTTGTTCTTCATATCAGTTTCAGAGGATGTTCTCGTTCATTACGAATGTTCCACTGGCTGAGTATATTCGAAGAAGACGGCTTACAATGTACCGTTTTCCCTGGTTTCGTGGTTTAATAGTGATGTGTCAAAACCATTAAAAGTCAGGATGTTAATATGAGCAAATATATAATTGGAATAGATCTGGGCGGCACCAATATTAAATCCGCTGTGTTTAATACAGCATTTAAGAAAATTCACGAACGTAGTGATGCCACGGAAGCCGATAAAGGTCCGATCCATGTGTTAAATAGAATGGCGAACATCACGCAAGAAATGATGACGGTCGAAGGAATCCGTCCAGATGAGGTGAGCTGCATGGGGATAGGTGTGCCTGGTTTGCTAGATCCTCAAACGGGCTTATCTATATTTTCGCCTAATTTTCCCGAATGGGAGAATATCCATGTAGTGAATCACATGAATAACCATTTCGATTTCCCCATTTTTATCGACAATGATGTACGCGTTAATCTATATGGTGAATGGCTGTTTGGTGCAGGTGTCGGTTGCCGCAACTTGGTATTACTCACCTTAGGAACCGGTCTGGGCTCTGGAATCGTTAATGACGGAAAGGTGATCTACGGAGCAACCTCAAGCGCAGGAGAAATGGGACACATGAATATGTATAGGGAAGGCCGTGCTTGTCGTTGCGGGAGTTCAGGGTGCCTGGGCAGATACGTATCCGCTATTGGAATGGTTCGAACGTTGACGGAAAGGCTGGAGGCAGGCCGATCCAGTATGATTACGGAGTGGGTAGAGGGAGACTCGTCCAGAATTACAGCCCATATGATCTCGAATGCGTATGATCTTGGCGATGCACTTGCTGTTGAAGTCATGCACGAAACAGGAGAGATATTAGGTTTCGGCCTTTCCAATGTCATAAATATGTTGAATCCAGAAATGATTATCGTTGGAGGCGGCATGTCCGCAGCTGGTGATCGTCTCCTTAATTCCGTACGTAATACCGTTAGAAATCACTCATTAAAGCTCTCTTCAGGAGCTTGTACCATCGTGCAAGCTAAATTGGGTGGACAAGCGGGTGTAATCGGTGCAGCAGCATACGCAAATCACAGGTTATTTTCAAACACCGGAATGTAACTTGGAAGTTACTAAATACACCTTTAAAGGCCGCTTTTACAGCGGTTTTTTTGTTGTTTCTGATCCAATTAATTTAACCGTTTGTTCTTTGATCTTTAAATTGTTTGGGTGTACATCCCGTATACGTTTTGAACACTTTCGCAAAGTAACTTTGATCGTAAAAGTTTAAAAGCGTAGAAATCTCCGCTAACGTATAGTGAGAATGCGTCAACAGATTTTGCGCCTCTTCAATTTTCGTTTTCAAAATAAACTGCGAAATGGAGATGCCCACTTCTTTTTTGAACAGATTGGACAAATAATTCGGATTCAACGAAGTGATTTCAGCCAGTTGTGAGATCGTAATTCGTTCATTTAAATGGTTAAAGATATAGTTTTGACAAATGTTAATCGGTTTGGAGTATTTGTGTTTTTTACTACGCTTCACACGTTCCGCAAAATCAAGCAGAGCAACCTCCATTAAATCCTCTACCGCTTGACTGTCGGTTAAATCCTCAATTTTAAGGATATAAAAATCACTAAGATTATAAGCAATCTCTTGAAAAACACCACCTTCTACCGCTGATCTTGTCGCAAGCGTGATCAGGGAGATCGCCAGATTCTTTTGACTACGCAAATAACTCGTCTTGGACAACACACTCTTTTTGCCTTGTTTGTGGATGGTATGAAAGGATTCCAGCACCTTATCGGTTCTGCCCAATCGAATGAAATCAAATACTTTTTTCTCTTTATCGATTTCTGTATGAACGAGATTATTTTGACGGTCGTCTATGATTTGCTTATACGGTTGCTCGACTTCCAGCGTCTTTCTCCAACGCTCATCCTCGTTTTTCAACAAGATTTCGTCCAGCGTTAGCTTTTTCTGATAGAGCATGAAATACATCGCCATACTAAGATTAATTAATTTAAACGTACTCATCACAGGCACTCCGTCGTAATACATCTTCATTTCATGATGATCCGCTTTGGCTAACAAATCACTTAGAGTCACACGAATGATTTCCTCTGTCATTTTAAAATTGATAACCGGGCCTACAATGATGATTCCTTTCCACTGATGATCCGCATGAATACTTATTGCGAAAAATTTTTCCAAATAGATTGTTTCACGAAGGACAGGGAGTTGCTCGATTGGCATGCTGGAAAACAGGTCTGTCATGATCTTATATTCGGAGGGGAATAAGGGGTTACACCGGAAATCCACTGGGGTGACCTGATAGACTAGCTTGTATTCATTATCAAAATAGTAGACGGGTACATTGTATAAATGATGTGTCATATTACATATATATTCAAGGTTTTCATCACAAAAGTTATTCATCACCAAGCCTCCGTTCCAGTCTAAGAAGCGAAAACACATGTGAATATTCCTATTTACATGTGAAACTTACCATATGAAACCTCACAAGACCGATTATAATTTGTCATGAAATCGATTTCAAGCATGGATTTAAGGGGGATCAGCAACTTAGCCAATATAATACACGACCTACACCCTGAATTGAGAGCGTTATCAAAAGAACATATTTGTTTTGCAATAAAATACGACAATAGTTATTCCAAATTTTGAATAAAGAGGTGGGTTTTTATGCGTCCTTTCGGATATAAGGATAAATTCGGCTATTTGTTTGGTGATTTTGGAAACGATTTCTTTTTCGCGCTAGTTGGCTCATTTTTGATGGTCTATTACACGGATGTATTTCATATTAACCCGGCAGCGGTCGGAGGATTATTCCTGTTAGCTCGTTTGTGGGATGCCATAGCGGATGTCTCTTGGGGGCGTTTTGTTGATACGCGTAAAGCAAGCAAACACGGTAAATTCAAACCATGGATTTATCGCATGTCATTTCCGCTTGTGATCTCCGGGATACTCATGTTTGTTTACATCCCCGGAATGTCGGACGGATTCTATCTCGCTTACGCTTATGTTACTTACATTCTGTGGGGAACGCTGTACAGCACCGTTAACATTCCTTACGGTTCCATGGCTTCAGTCATTACTGCTGACCCAGTAGAACGAACCGTGCTGTCTACATGGAGATCGCTTGGAGCAACATTGGCGCAATTATTTGTAGGCGTGGTGGGCCCGTTGCTGTTGTTTGTTAATAACGAAGCGAATGCAAGCCGTTTTTTCCTGGGAGCTGTTATTTTTGGAATATTGTCCATTGCTTCTTATATGGCGTGTTATAAATTATCGCTCGAACGTGTTATCCCGGATATGAATGAGAAGCCAAATACCAATTTGAGAAAAACACTATATGGCCTTTTGAAAAATAGACCGCTTATCGTCTTCCTGATCGGATCGCTCATTTTCTTAATTAATTTAATGTTGCTTGGCACGGTTAATACGTATTTGTTCAAAGACTATTTCGGTAACGCGCAATTACTTAGTGTGTTCAGTCTGGTGCAAGCTGCGCCTATATTTATCGGAATGCCGTTAATCAAACCACTCGTAGCAAAGTTCGGGAAAAAAGAAGTTGCCGCTGCTGGCTTTTTACTCTCAACGCTCGTTTACTTGCTTCTCTATTTCATTCCGAATCTTTCCGCTATTCAATACATGGCGATTCTGTTCATTGGCTTGTTAGGATACGCTCTGTTCAATCTAATCAGCTGGGCGTTTATCACAGATTTGGTTGACTATCACGAACATGTTACAGGACTCCGAGAGGATGCGACGATATATTCCATCTATTCCTTTTCGCGTAAAGTCGGGCAGGCCGTTGCAGGTGGTATTGGCGGGGTAGCTATGGCGGCTGTAGGCTATAATGCTACACTGCATGTGCAGACACCACGTACACTTGAAGGCATTTATTTCTTGGCAACACTTGTTCCAGCTATGGGCCTATTTCTCGTATTTATCTGCATTGCTTTCCTGTATCCATTAAACAAAAAACGTACAGCACAACTTGTAAGCGATATCAAGGCAAAACGAATGAACTGATACCCGAGACCTGTTTCACAACGTGCATAAGGCAGGAGGTAGAGGAAGCACCTATTTTATAGAGAATGAAGGAGTGTTCATATGTTATACCCTATTTTGACCGAGACACGTAATCTAATCGATCTGAATGGAATCTGGAATTTCAAATTGGATGCCGGAGAGGGATTTCAGGAAAATTGGCAAAAGGCAAAACTCCAAGATCCGATGCGCATGGCTGTCCCAGCTTCATATAACGACATCGGAGTAAGCGCCAAAATTCGGGACCATGTAGGCTGGGTCTGGTACGAGCGGGAGATCACGCTACCGAGTGTGATGAATGAAGAGAGAGTTGTTTTGCGCTTTGGCTCCGTTACTCATATGGCCAAAGTGTATGTGAACGGGGAATTTGTTACCCAGCACAAAGGCGGATTTTTACCTTTTGAAGCTGAAATAAACCGTTACCTGCACACAGGGAAGAACCGCCTGACCGTCGCTGTAAATAATATTGTGGATGAAACAACACTACCCGTTGGCTCCATTGTTGAGAAACAACATTCAGATGGGCAAACAACGGTGCACAATCTGCCGAACTTTGATTTTTTCAACTATGCCGGTCTGCATCGCCCTGTAAAAATATACACAACACCAACGACCTATGTTAAGGACGTCACGATCGTAACCCAATTGGATGGACAGGTTCATTATTCCATTGATGTGGTTGGCTCTGCGTCGGTTAAAGCTGAAATTATCGATGAATCCGGCTTTTTGGTTGCAGCATCCGAAGGCGAATCGGGCACAATGATCCTATCTGATGTTAGACTCTGGGAGCCGCTGAATGCCTACTTATACACGTTGCGCGTAGAACTGCAAACCGAAGGGGAAACCATAGATGTATATGAACAGCCATTCGGGGTGAGAAGTGTAGAAGTGAAAGAAGGCAAGTTCCTGATTAATGATAAACCCTTTTACTTCAAAGGGTATGGCAAACATGAGGATACGACTATTCATGGCAGGGGATTTAATGAGGCCGCCAATGTGCTTGATTTTAATCTCATGAAATGGTCGGGAGCCAACTCCTTCCGAACTGCACACTATCCATATTCGGAAGAAGTGATGCGACTGGCTGATCGGGAAGGATTTGTTGTGATTGATGAGGTGGCCGCAGTTGGCATGCATCTGAACATGCTGGTTGTGCATCGCGGGGGCGTGCTGAAGAACACATGGGATGAACTTGATACGTTCGAACATCATCAGGATGTCATTCGGGAACTCATTGAGCGGGACAAAAATCATCCCTGTGTGGTCATGTGGAATATCGCTAACGAGCCTGCCTCTGAAGAAAAGGGAGCCTATGAATATTTTAAACCGCTGATTGATCTAACGAGAGAGTTAGATCCACAGAAACGTCCGGTGACTATTGTTACTCAAATGGAATCTTCACCAGAAAAAGATCAGATCGCAGAGCTGTTGGATATACTCACTTTCAACCGATATTACGGCTGGTATGTGGATGGTGGGGATTTGCATGCTGCCAAGGAAAAGCTTCGTGCCGAATTCAATGGCTGGCTAAAGCGATGCCCGAACAAACCTTTCATGATGACCGAGTACGGGGCAGACACGGTTGCCGGATTGCACGATGTTGAACCTGTCATGTTTACGGAGGAATACCAGGTGGAATTTTACAAAGCCAACCATGAAGTATTCGATGAATTTGAGCAATTTGTCGGTGAACAAGTATGGAATTTTGCTGATTTTGCCACCAGTCAGGGAATTATCCGTGTGCAAGGCAATAAAAAAGGCATTTTCACACGGGATCGCAAACCGAAAGCTATCGCACATGAACTGAAAAGACGGTGGACGAACATACCTGATTTTCATTATAAGGGCTAAGAACGAAGCGGGAATATGTACGTGAGCAATCCGAGTGATCAAGAAGTAATTTTAGTGATCAAGTCATTCTAGTGATCAATAGGTAAGCCAGCTAATCAATATGGTTAGCTGGCTCTTTTTTATTTAGTAGCAGTGATAACACAGGTTGTAGGAGCAGGTCAGGAGGCGGCATCAGAATCGGTAGTTGGTGTCCTTAATCCTCTGTATCCGCTCCTTCAAACAACTGCTGAATCATCTTATCTTTGTTATTCAAAAATTCCTTCATGATCAAGAAATGATCGGTTTCCTCCAAGATCTGTACCTCGATGCCTTCCGGTGTCAGGTTATAGATCTGCGCATCAGGATAAGCCATCAGAATAGGAGAGTGGGTAGCAATAATAAATTGTGAATTTTGCTCTACCAGCTCATGAATTCGGGCAAGCATGGCCATCTGGCGAAGCGGCGATAATGCCGCCTCAGGCTCGTCCAGAATATAAAGACCATGACCGCCAAACCGATGAACAAACGTGGAAAAAAACGACTCTCCATGGGATTGCTCATGCAACGATTTCCCTCCATATGAATCCTTGATGGGAGCACCATAGGAAGGCTCACGATCCAACTCATCAATGGTTGTAGCCAGATTATAATAACTCTCGGCCCTGAAAAAGAAACCGTCCTTCGGACGCCGTGTGCCTTTGACTAATTGAATATGCTCATACAAGTTCGAATGCGTGGCTCGGGTAGAAAACGTAAAGTTCATCGTGCCGCCTTCGGGATTGAATCCCCATGACACGGCAATCGACTCCATTAACGTAGACTTGCCCATCCCGTTTTCACCAACAATGTACGTAACTTTGGGATGAAAATCCATCGTATGCAGGTTACGAATAACGGGCAAGTCAAACGGATACTCATCATAAGTAGCAATTTGATTCCGTTTAAGCTGTATTTGCCTCAAATAGGCTGGAGATCCTTTCAATTTCACTTCACCTCTTATATCTGTACATCATAACGATCGCGAAGGACTGACAAGTGATGTAGCTCGTGTCCAGTAATCACATAAGCAATGGAACGAGTAGATGCCGTGTTATCATTGACCTGCCCCATACGCATCCAAGCTTCTGGACTCAGGCGGCGGAGCAGTACAATGGTGGAATACCGTACCGCTGCATATTCTTCAGCCAGATCAACCACGCTATAAGCTTCAAAAGGGTGACCTTCCATAAGTGTGTCCTGATCATATCCTGGAAGAGAGGTCTTGTCTCCTCTGGCGATGCGTAACAAACGGCCGCTCATAATTCGCTCATTATCAATAAGGTGACCAAATACCTCTTTAACGCTCCATTTCCCTTCATCATAGCGGTAATTGGCTTGTTCCTCTGATAATGCGCGAATTGCGCTCTCCACACGTTCCGCTTGCTTTTGTAATAACTCAATGACATTTCCTTCAGGAACAAGGTGGATGTATCCTTCGTAGAAAGCAGCGTATTCTTCTTGACTCGGTCTTTCGTTCATATTAACTCTCCTTTAGTGGGCATCATTTTTTGTTTATTTTACCATTAATCCAAGGTAGAACCGAAGAAAACTACAACAACTGATCTCATATGAGGATTGATCAATAATCGGTCAGGATAAATCATTGAATGAATGTGTTAAAAACCTTATCTTAAATCATAAGAGAGCGCTACCATTTCACGAAGAAACGTGGAGAAACAAACAAGTCTGTTTCAGAAGTGCAGATGCTCATTAAGACTCACTGATGTTTGAATCGCTTAGGCGATACACCTGTTATTTGTTTGAATTGCCGACAGAAATGTTCGACATTACGGTACCCGCATCTGTCCGCAATCTCTGCAACCGTATAGGGATGGTGTCTAAGGTACTCTTTAGCCAAGCGAATTCGGCTATGGATGACATCATCTATGCAGGACAAACCGAATGATTTCTTATAAATGAGTTGCAAGTATCCCGGGCTGATATTCATAGTTTTGGCCATTGTAGCCACAGTCCATGGATGACTTGGATGGTTGTGAATAGCTGTCCGAAGTTTCATCAGAGGATAATGCTGCGGGCCAATATTTTTTTGCACATAAGATTCAAGCAGTTTGTTAAACAATGTGCGAAGCAAATAATCGATGGATGATTCCTTGTAGCCTTTCTGGAGAGAATGCTCTGCGACAAGTATTTGAAACAGCTTATGACAATATTCAGGATCATCCAATGCAAAAGGCTCGCCCAGAGGGAGAGAGGTTTCGGTTACATAGAGCTCGTCACTTGCAAAACGTATCCAATCGTTCACATATTGGTCTGAGCAAGCGCGATAGTATATTTTCGAATAGGGCGGATACAGAACAGCACAATAGGGCGGGAATTCTTGCAGTTGACCATTAACCCAGAACAGTGCCGGAGTCTGCGTAATGACCAACAGCCAGCAATCATGACCTTCAGGTATATCAAACACAAATGGACTGTGATGCTCAGCATCATATTCAACGTAATAAATCGTATTCATCGTATTTCACCTTTACCATGCGTATTGTGAATCTCGTCTACGTGTATATCGAAACGCCATTGAAACATGAACATGCTCGGTGTCTCCTAATTATACGAAAGTTATCTTGACAAATCTAAACAAGGGGTGCATTTTCCAATGAAAAAACAAGGTTTAAACCCTTATCTCCCATCATGGGAGTATGTGCCTGACGGCGAGCCTTATGTGTTTAACGACAGAGTATACGTCTACGGGTCACATGATCGGTTTCACGGACATGCGTTTTGTCTGAACGATTATGTATGCTGGTCTGCTCCTGTAGATGACCTTGGTAACTGGCGCAATGAGGGAGTTATTTATCAAAAAACAGATGATCCGCTGAACCCCGACGGTCATATGTGCCTTTATGCCCCCGATGTGACAATCGGACCGGATGGTCGCTATTATCTATATTATGTACTTGATAAAGTACCCGTTGTTTCTGTAGCGGTATGTGATTCGCCTGCGGGTAAATATGAATTCTATGGATATGTTCAATATACAGACGGCACTCGGCTTGGGGAACGAGAAGGGGATGAGCCGCAATTCGATCCAGGTGTGCTGACAGAAGGAGAGCTCACTTATCTCTACACGGGCTTCTGTGCACCTGGTGACCGTTCCAGACATGGAGCAATGGCGACAGTACTTGGCCCCGATATGCTAACGATTGTAGAGGAACCGGTATTTATAGCCCCAAGTCAGCCATATAGTGATGGAAGCGGATATGAAGGACATGAATTTTTTGAAGCTCCTTCGATTCGCAAAAGAGGAGACCTCTACTATCTGGTGTATTCCTCGGCCGTAATGCATGAACTCTGTTATGCAACCAGTACGTCTCCAACTCAAGGCTTTGAATATCAAGGTGTAATTGTGAGCAACTGTGATCTTCACATCGATTCATACAAGCCGGCTGGAAAGCCCATGTATTATGGAGGGAACAATCATGGAAGTATCGTAGAGATCGGCGCAGAATGGTACATTTTTTACCACAGACATACGAATGGAGATGCATTTAACCGGCAGGGATGTATTGAAAAGCTTACGTTTGAAAAGGATGGCTTCATCCCTCAAGTTGAAATGACCTCTTGTGGTTCGAATGGGGAACCTTTGGAAGGTAGAGGCGAGTACCCCGCCTATCTTGCGTGCAACCTTTTTACCCAAGAAGATCAATTGTATACGGGTGGATTTGGTGCAGGTGCTTGGCTCGACAGTCGCTTTCCGAAAATTACCCAAGATGGCCGAGATGGTGACGAAGAAAGCGGATATATTGCCAATATGACGGAATCTGCGACAGCTGGTTTTAAATACTTCGATTGTAAAGACATTCAACAAGTCACGATTAAGGTGCGTGGATACTGTAATGGTAGCTTTGAGGTAAAAACCGCTTGGGACGGACCCGTTCTGGGAACCATCCCGGTACACTTCACCAACGTATGGAAGCCGTATTCAGCCGCGATTCACATTCCAGACGGTAAACAGGCCTTGTATTTTACATACCAGGGGATGGGCAGCGCGAGCCTGGCTTCATTTGAACTGAATTAACTTCATTTGTCTTCAAAAGTTCCAAGCAGTCAGTGGTGAGGGCACTCATCCTTGAGCTGCTTTTTTCTTTTTCACATGGAATCGCGTTTCATTTAAACAGTACGTTCTTCTCCATCTTTGCGCATTATTGTTCTTGCGTAAGACTCATCACATCCTGCTGGGCATGCACGCGAAATTCACTTGGCGCAATGCCTGTCCACCGTTTGAACTGGCGGCTAAAATGTGCATTCGTTTTGTATCCGAGCATCATAGCAATATGATCAATATTCAGATCCGTTTGTTTTAATAGCCGCTGGGCTTCGTTCAGTAACGTTTCGGATAAATACTTGCGCGGCGCCTGACCGTACACTTCTCGGAAAATTCGATTGACCTGTGACGTGCTCAAGTTGAGCGATTTTGCAATATCCTGAATCCAGGTTCTATCCGTTTCTTGAATCTCACTATGTAGATGGATATATCTTACCGAATCCTCGATATACTCAGCGATCTGATGGGCAATCGCCTCTTTTCTGGATACAGGGACGGATGCGTTCTGCGATAACTGTCCCACGAGTGAGCCAAGTAGCTCAAATACAGCGGCATGCACTTTCATTTGTTTCGAGGAGGATAAGGATTCAGACAAATGCTCTGTGGACAGCTCATACAATGTAGAGAGGATCGGGGACATCGCCATAGCCAGATTCGATGTTGCTGGATAGTAGGTGTCTTTGCTGCGGTTGAGTTCCCGGCAAAAAGAAGTATCGTGCACACTGAAATGAACTGAAAAATAGGTAAAACCTTCTGGCCCTGCCCCTGTGCAAGCATGGGTGATTCCCGGACGAATGAACAAAAGATCTCCTTTGGACTGCTGATGCAGTTTTCCATTGATCACCATGCTCATCTGACCCTCCATCATCCAGTGAATTTCATACATCGAATGTTCATGGGATGGATATGTCCAGTTCGAATCTGCTCTTCTGGCATGCAACCCCATTAATTGGAACGACAGACGAACATCAGGCAAACGGCCTAAATACATCGCTTTTGAATGCTTCGCCACTGCAAATCAAGCCCCCTTGTCCTGTACGATTTTTTATTCTGTCATCGGAGTGTCTGTGTAAATCAGCTCCTTGTGAAACTGATATCCTTATCTTAACAGAAATATGATGCGTGAAAAGGGTAAATGGTCGGAGTGATTAGAACATCGTCATGAGACATGGTGAATGCTAATCTAGAATTATCAACCCAGTAGGGGCACAGGAGGCACGTTTATATGCGAATTATTCGATTTCTGGATAGAGAACAGAAGTGGCTGGCAGCCGTGACGGATGATGAACAAGCCTATCGTTTGCCACAGACCGATTTCATGACCTTGATCTACCAAGCGAGAGAACAGGGCATTTCAACAGTCCAACTTGTTGAAAGCGCTTTTAAACCTGTAAACAAACTGACCGACGATTGGACAACCCTGCATATTGTCAACCCCATTGAAGCACCCGAAGTATGGGCAGCAGGTGTAACGTATCAGCGAAGCAGGGAAGCTCGTAATTATGAAGCAACGGATGGCAAGCTGGATGCGACTACCTTTTACGATAAAGTTTATGATGCAGAACGTCCGGAAATTTTTTTCAAATCCACAGCTGCTCGTACCATTGGACCCAATGAAGCGGTCACGCTCCGCAGTGATTCCACATGGCAGATTCCAGAGCCCGAGCTTGGGCTTGTGCTTGCCGCTGATGGCAGCATTGTAGGATATATCGCAGGCAATGACATGAGCTGCCGGGATATCGAAGGGGAAAACCCGCTGTATCTTCCGCAGGCCAAAATATGGCGCAATTCCTGCGCTATCGGGCCAGCGATCCGGCTAGCGGAAACGGTGCAGAACCCCTATGACCTGAGCATTATTTGCGAGATCTATCGCAATGGAGAAGTCATTGTAAAAAGTGATGCCAGCACGAGTGAATTAAACCGTAAGCTGGATGAACTGGTGTCGTATTTGGCAAGAGACAATGACTTGTTCGACGGTACAGTACTTCTGACCGGTACTAATATTGTACCGCCAAATGATTTTACACTTGAGCCAGGAGACCGTATCGAGATTTCAATCAGCAGCATCGGAACGCTAATTAATCCCGTTATTTCGAACTCGTGACAATCTGACAATTCTAAATACTAAATTCTATGACTGATTAGAGAGGATGAAAACAATGAGCACTTTTCAGTTAGAGCAGACCTATAGCAATTTTATTAATGGAGAATGGGTGAAAGCTGCCAGTGGAAAAACAGACGCTAGCATCAACCCGGCCAATCGAAATGAAGTGGTGGGGCATGTACCTGCCTCTGGCGTGGAAGATCTAAATCAAGCGGTGGCAGCAGCAAAAGCAGCGGCAAAGTCTTGGCGGAAGTTAACTGGCGCTGAACGAGGTAATTTTCTTTTTCAGGCGGCAAACGTACTTGAACGCAGAGCGAATGAAGTCGCAGAAGCGATGACGAGAGAAATGGGGAAAACGTTCCCTGAAGCCAAAGGAGAAACAATGCGCGGCGTCGCGATCTTGAGATATTACGCAGGTGAAGGCATGCGTAAAACGGGTGATGTCATTCCGTCCACAGATAGCGAAGCTTTAATGTTTACAACGCGTGTACCGCTTGGTGTTGTTGGTGTAATTGCACCGTGGAACTTCCCGGTAGCTATCCCGATCTGGAAAGCTGCACCTGCGTTGATCTACGGCAATACGGTTGTTTTGAAACCTGCACAGGAGACAGCGGTTACGGCAGCCAAAGTGTTGGAATGTTTTGAAGAAGCAGGCCTTCCAGCTGGCGTTCTCAACCTGGTGTGTGGTAAAGGCTCGGTAATCGGTTCTGCAATGGCTGAACATCCAGATGTGAACGGGATTACGTTTACAGGCTCCAATGAAGTGGGTAAACGGGTCGGTGCTGCTGTACTTTCTCGGGGAGCCAAATATCAGCTTGAAATGGGTGGAAAAAACCCGGTCATCATTGCAGCTGATGCTGACCTGGATTTGGCTGTGGAAGGAACGATTAGCGGTGGCCTGAAATCAACGGGTCAGAAATGCACGGCGACCAGCCGCGTAATCATTGAACGAAAAGTCTATGATGCTTTCAAGGAAAAGCTTCTGTCAAAAGTTGAGGAAATTCGTTTGGGCGATGGTATGTCTGGCGAGAGCTGGATGGGTCCATGCGCAAGTGAAGGACAGCTTAATACAGTCCTGAGTTACATTCAAAAAGGACAGGATGAGGGTGCAATACTATTAGCCGGAGGGAACAGACCGGACAGTCCTGAGCTTGCAGAAGGATTCTATGTACAGCCGACGGTGTTTGAAGGTGTCAAATCCCATATGTCGATCGCTAGAGAAGAAATATTTGGCCCAGTGCTGGCCTTAATGCCTGTAGATTCCATTGAAGAAGCTATAGAGCTAGCCAATGATAGCGACTATGGATTAAGTGCTTCAATCTATACACAAAACGTTGGATCGATGCTTTCGTTTATTCGTGATATGGACGCTGGACTTGTAAGAATTAATGCGGAAACAGCGGGTGTCGAGCTACAGGCTCCATTTGGCGGGATGAAGATGTCCAGTTCCCATTCCAGAGAGCAAGGTCAGGCCGCTATTGAATTTTTCACCGCAATCAAAACCGTCTTCGTGAAATCTTAAACTGCGGGGAGAGATATCATGTACGAACAGATTCGATCCATTATGGGTGAAAATTCGCCTGATCTGAGTAACAGTCAATCTGACCTCTTCACGATTCAAGCCCATGCTCCCGGGGTGGAAGGGCGTCTGCCTCTAACCGATGATTTACTGCGAAATGCGCCAAGTGGCGACTTGTTCGGCATGTCCCAGAATGTTGGCATGGGGTGGAAGCCTGGAGAGTTAAACGGCAAACAGTATCTGATCTTAAGTACGCAAGGTGGTATACGCAATGAGGACGGCAGTCCCACAGCACTCGGTTATCATACGGGCCACTGGGAAGTTGGACTACTGATGAAAGCAGCGGCAGATGAATTGTCCAGCCGCGGCGGAATTCCGTTTGCCGGTTATGTCAGCGACCCCTGCGACGGCAGATCACAAGGAACAACCGGCATGTTCGACTCCCTGCCATATCGAAATGATGCTGCGATGGTGTTTCGCCGATTGATTCGATCTTTGCCCACACGCAAAGGTGTGTTAGGCGTGGCGACATGTGACAAGGGACTGCCCGCAATGATGCTTGCTCTGGCGGGTATGCCGCAGCTGCCAGGTGTTATTGTTCCTGGCGGTGTAACTCTTCCGCCTACGGATGGAGAAGACGCCGGGAAAATTCAGACGATCGGTGCAAGGTACTCAAGCGGAGAGCTTTCACTGGAGATGGCGTCTGAGTTAGGGTGCCGGGCTTGCGCTACCCCGGGCGGGGGCTGTCAGTTTCTAGGAACAGCGGCAACCGCGCAGGTTGTAGCAGAGGCACTGGGAATAACTGTGCCTCATGCCGCTCTAGCCCCTTCAGGGCAACCGATCTGGCTTGAGATGGCTCGGCAATCCTCACGTGCACTGATCCAGATGGAGACTCAAGGGTTGAGAATGGCGGACATTATCACCGATGCATCGATTCGTAATGCCATGGTAGTGCATGCAGCCTTCGGCGGATCCACCAATCTACTTCTTCACATTCCTGCCATTGCACATGCGGCCGGTTTAACCCTGCCCAATGTACAGGACTGGATTCAGGTCAATAAACATGTTCCGAGACTGGTGAGTGCGCTCCCTAATGGCCCTATTTTCTACCCGACCATTCGGATTTTCCAGGCCGGTGGTGTGCCAGAAGTTATGCTCCATCTTAGACGACTTGGTTTGTTGGATGAGTCTGTGAAGACGGTAACAGGCACATCCTTGAGTCACGTCCTGGATTGGTGGGAGTCATCCGAGCGCAGGCATGTTATGCGAAAACAGTTGCAAGAGGTCGATGGCATCGATCCGGACAGTGTCATTATGAGTGCGGAACACTCCCAGCGGCTGGGCATTTCCTCTACTGTGACATTTCCAACGGGCAATATTGCTCCCGAAGGCTCTGTTATCAAATCTACGTCCATTGACCCGGATGTACTCGATGAACAAGGAGTATATCGTCACAAGGGGGTGGCCAAGGTATTTACCACTGAACGTGAAGCCATCCGTGCAATTAAAACAGGTGGAATAGTCGCGGGTGATATTATAGTCCTGCTTGGACGTGGGCCATCTGGAACAGGGATGGAGGAAACGTATCAACTTACTTCTGCACTTAAACATCTTTCCTTTGGAAAATATGTTTCGCTCATTACCGATGCCCGCTTCTCCGGTGTATCTACCGGTGCATGCATTGGTCATGTTGGACCGGAAGCGCTTGCCGGCGGTCCCATCGGAAAGTTGCGAAACGGTGATTTAATTGACATTGTCGTAGATCGGAACACGCTGGATGGAAGTGTTAATTTTGTCGGAGCGGAAGGGATCGAAGTTTCTCCCGAAGAAGGAGCATTGATCCTGGCACAGCGGCCTTTTCATCCGGATATGCGACCAGACCAAGCACTGCCTGACGATACACGCTTGTGGGCAGCGCTGCAATCGGTCAGTGGAGGCACCTGGAGAGGGAATATATACGATGTAGACCGCATCATAACTGCACTTGAGGCTGGCAAAAAGGCGCTCGGTTGGAACTGAGACCCTGCAATCAACGCATTCTTTTACCATGTGCTAGCCAGCAATGTTTCATAGCTATTACTTTTACCGGAGGTTGCTTTCATGAATACAACCACAACCATGATTACCAATCCAATCCTCACCGGCTTTCATCCCGATCCTTCCATATGCCGGGCAGGAGAAGATTATTATATTGCCACATCCACCTTCGAGTGGTTCCCAGGTGTCCGCATTCATCACTCCAAGGATTTAGTTCACTGGCATGCGTTACCTTCACCATTGACGCGAAAATCCCAGTTAAACATGGAGGGGAATATCAACTCTGGAGGCGTATGGGCACCTTGTCTCAGCTATGATCACGGTATGTTTTATCTAATATATACGGATGTGAAGAGTAGAATAGGTGCTTTTAAAGATACTCACAACTACCTCGTGACCGCAACAAATATCGAAGGGCCATGGTCTGAACCAATCTATCTGAACAGCAGCGGCTTTGATCCTTCTCTGTTTCATGATGAAGATGGACGTAAGTGGCTGGTAAACATGATTTGGGATCATCGTAAGGGCAAAAACCGCTTTGCAGGTATTGTACTTCAGGAGTATTCGGTTCAGGAGCAGAAGCTGGTCGGAAGTGCTATCAACATTTTTAAAGGAACAGAACTGGGACTGACAGAGGCACCACATCTTTATAAACACAATGGTTATTATTATTTAGTAACCGCTGAAGGCGGAACAGGTTATGAGCATGCTGTGACGGTTGCCCGTTCACGTACATTACAAGGCCCGTATGAAGTTGATCCGAACAATCCGATCCTCACATCACACGGAAGAACGGATTTACCACTGCAAAAGGCAGGTCACGGATGTCTCGTCGAGACGCACACGGGCGAATGGTACATGGCACATCTGGTGGGCAGACCTGTTCAGGAGAAACACTGTGTCCTTGGACGTGAAACGGCTCTGCAGCGCTGTACGTGGAGCGAGGATGGGTGGTTAAGGCTTGCAAGCGGGGATCGATATCCAGAACTTCAAGTATCCGCACCGAATATAAAGCCTCAGCAGTTTGAGCCGTCAGCGGAGATGGACCACTTTGATCAGAGCGAGCTTCGTAACGACTGGAACACTCTTCGTATCCCGCCGGACGCCACTTGGCTGACACTGAAGGAACGTCCTGGCTATTTACGTTTGTATGGGATGGAATCGATGAGTTCAACCCATAGACAAAGCTTGCTTGCTCGCAGACTCGAGGCTTTCGAGTGTGAAGCTGAAACGTGTCTGGAATTTGCGCCTGATTATCCACAGCAGATGGCTGGACTGATCCTCTATTACGATACGCAGGATTACCTTTACCTTAGGGTGACGCATCAAGAAGAGAAGGGACTGTGCATTGGCATCCTTCAGTCTAAATATGGGGTGTATGATGAGCTTTTGGAGGAAGATATTCCGCTACAGACAGGTAATCCAATTCGTTTAAAAGTAGTCGTCCATCATGATCGTGCCTGCTTTTACTATGCGTTAGGAGATCGTGAAGCGTCATGGAAACAGATCGGTGAGTGGACGGATATTACCCATCTATGCGATGAATCCCCGGAATACATCCGGTTCACGGGAACCTATATTGGTCTTTGTGTGCAAGATCTGGGTGGAACCCGCAAACATGCTGATTTTGATTATTTTCGTTATTCTACATCATAAAAAACGATGTAGATGGCTCCTGTTTTCACGGGGGCCATCTTTAGGTTGAGCGACAGAAGTTTACAGCGGATAACCTAGTTCGCGTGATACATAGAGTTCAGGTATTGTAGAATCTGTGCGCTGTCCTCAATGGAAGTGCGTAATGCGATGTAGCCATCAGGACGAATCAATAAAAGTGTCTCGCTTGTAATATCGTACATTTGATAGGCATTACCTGCTGCGTCAATAATGCATTCTTCCCCTTCGACATGTGATGGCACAATGCAGTGCGTATGGAGTTCATCAAAAGTGAAGTCCATTAGAGAAAGGTGGTCTGTACGGTTTACAAAAGCGAAAAGAGTCCAGTGTGGGCCGCGCAACAGGTCAAAGACATCTCCTGTGAACTCAGCACTTTGCAGACCCTTGGCATTAGGAGCACGATCTCCAGGCATTGAACGGGTAACATTGGCTTGATGAGAGGGGAGGGTAAGAGAATTTGAACGATAAGAAATAAGAAGTCCGCTCGTTAGATCATCGGATACGGTACTTAAGGATTGGGATAATGCTCCACGTTCAGTCGCTGTCCCTAGAATCGCTCCCATTTTTTTGGTGCTATCCTCAAGCACCGCTTGTGCTACGGGACGACGTTCCTCATCATAGGTGTCAAGCAAGGTGGTGTTTGCTCCGCGTATGACGGATTCCAGTTTCCATCCTAGGTTGTAGGCGTCCTGCATCCCGGTATTCATGCCTTGCCCTCCGGCTGGCGAGTGAACATGCGCAGCGTCTCCGGCAAGAAAAACCCGACCGTTGCGGTAAGATTCAACCATTCGCACGTTGATCCGGTAGATAGATAGCCAGGAGGCATCGATAAACTGAACATGCCCAGCACCTGCCCGACGGTTAAACATATCCTGATACACTTCTAACGATGGCTTTTCCGGTTCCTTAATCTCTGACGGAATGGTAGCTTGCAGTTGCCAAATATCGGATTTAGGTAATGGCGTTACTCCGACCATCCCCTCCGGCGAAGTCCAGATATGGATATGATCACGATCCAGTCCTTCCAAACGTACATCGCCAAGATACCAGCGTTCATGATCGTGTGTATTCCCGACCAATGGATGATGGATAAATTTGCGAACACTACTTTTCCCACCATCAGCGCCAACCACATAACGGGCATGAATTTGCTCTTTTCCTTCTGGTGTATTCACCGTTACCTGCACACCCTCCAAGTCTTGAACAAGTCCTACAGCTTCCATATCCAACTCCACTTTACCGCCAAGCATCTCATATCGGTCACGTAGCGCCTTTTCCACATCAAATTGAGCAATCCAGACCGGATCTGGATAGGGTGAACCGAGTTCAGCGCTGGCCGCAACGGTAATAGAGGGCTTAACTATACTTCTGCCATCCTCGTTGTAATAGCGCACAGGTAAATCCACGACACCTGTGTCCATAATGTAACGAACGGCTTTCAAATCATCAACGACTTCAAGCGAACGGGGCTGAATTCCTTTGGCACGGGACGCTACGTTATACGAAGTGCTTCGTTCGATAATCCGATGGTCTACGTTTCGACGGGCAAGGTCGCAGGCAAGTGTCAGCCCTGTAGGCCCAGCCCCGACAATAAGAACATCAACAAAAGACTGTGGCGTGTTCATAAGTTAATTCCTCCTTGATCATGGATTGGGATAGGTCATATAAACTAAACTACACCGTGCAGTGTAGTTTGTAAAGAGGAACTCATTTTTGATAGTATAGTTATAGGGGGGAAGCTTAAGGATGAATACTACGGAAAACAAAAAAGTCCGCAAAGGCTCTTCTGACAAAAGAGCGAAAATTATTGCGGCGGCACGAGACTTGTTTCTCTCAGATGGGTTTGATCGTTCCAGCGTCGATGCGATCGCAGCTAAAGCAGGTGTTTCGAAAAGAACAGTTTATGATTATTACGGTGACAAACAAAAATTGTTGCTTGCTGTTGTGGAAGAAACGAGTTGGGCGGTTTTGGACATGATCAAACAAGGAATAACAGACTACCTCTCGGAATTCGAAGATTTGGAGCAGGCGCTTATCTTGTTCTGTGAACAATTCGTAGCTTCTGCGAACGGTTCTTCTGATTATAGAGCTTTGATCCGTCTGGTGACGATGGAAGAAGCCAACCTACCCATATCTTTTTTAGAAAAGTTAGACAACGCAACGGAAGAGGGGATGATCAGGAGGTTTGCCGAGTTTGGAGAAAACGGACTGCTTGATGTGCCCGATCCCGAACTGGCTACAAAGCATTTCGCCGCATTAACATTTCTGATGGTATTTAATCAACCGAAAAAAATCGGAAATGTTCAAGATGAACAAACTAAACGGATCATCACTGAAGGAGTACGAGTCTTCCTTCGCGCCTATGGACAACGTGCCATTCATTACAAAAATGAAGAATCGTCCTAATGGTTGGGTTCACTTTTTAAAGAATTACATTCTGGAGGGAGTACATATGAAGCAATACAAGGTCATTCACCCGCATCAGTCGAATTATCCAGACCCTATTGTATTGGCTAAGGGAGATATTGTTCATTATGGAGAGGAAGATACTGAATTTCCGAACTGGATTTTTTGTGAATCTATCAAGTCTAAGAAGCGTGGCTGGGTACCCAAGCAAATACTGAGCACGCCTAATGAAGAACAAATGGCAAAAGTACAAGAAGACTACTCAGCATACGAACTAAACGTGGCTCCAGGTACGGTAGTGCAAAAAGAACGAGAACTAAACGAATGGAGCTATGTGCATACAACTGAAGGGGAGAAGGGCTGGGTGCCCAACAAAGTCATCACTCCATTAGAACAATGACCCGTTGGGTTCTACGTCATAATGGAACAACCCATTTCTTCACAAAGATTACTTACGCATGGTTAGCCATTCCGATTGCAAAATCGCGTATTGATACTCATCGATCCAATGACCTTTGGACATGTAATTTTCGAGCAAATGTCCTTCGCGTCTCATGCCCAAACGTTCCAGAACGTGAATAGACTTTGTGTTACGCACATCGGAAAAAGCGATCAATTTATGTTTGTTCAGTGTACCGAAAACATAGTCAAGCAGGGCACAAAGTGCTTCATGCATATATCCTTTCCCTTGATGCTCAGGCGCGAGAGTAAATCCAAGCTCGACAATTCGAGGTTCGGCTCCAAGGGTATGAATCGCACAATCTCCGATAATCTGATCAGACGCAGCCAAAGCAACCGCATGTTGAAACCAAGTCCCTGGCTGATCAGGGGAAGATTCTAATTGACGGCTGACAAATGATTCTGCATCTTGAATCGTATAATTTTCCCACGATTGAAAACGAGCTATATCGGGATTAGAGCGGTATTGATAGAATGACTCAACGTCTTGCATGCCGAACTTTCGAATCACTAGACGCTCCGAAACGGCAAATATTTCTTTCGATTTCTCCATTTTATAAAACCTCATTTATTCTCTTCGAATTTTCGCTTTTCACTAGTTCGTTTTCGATTTAAAAAATTCAATCAACCACTCCGCTAGTTGGTGTTGCGCTTTGCTAATGAATCGATCCGCATAGTAGGTCAACTCCATGTGTCGAACAGGTGCAGGCCCAACAATGGGAATCGTTGCGATATCTTCCCAGCCGGAATGCTGTTTTAACAGTTCTCTCGGCTGGATTGTCGCACCAATGCCAGCAGCTACCAGCTGCAAAAGGGAAGATGCAGAACCTGCTTCCATAACCGTCGTTAACTCCAGGCCTTGGTCACGGAAAACCTCATCCACCAAATCTCTGCCAATATACCCTTTGGGATACATGACCAGCGCGAGCCGTGTCAATTCGTCCAAGGTTATTTCGTGTTTTTTCGCAAGATCACTAGATGCATGAACAAACAGTTCATAAGGCTCACTTCCCAGTGGAATCTGCACAAGGCGCTTGTCCTTGGGACCACGAAGACCAATACCAAGATCTACTTTATGTGTTAGTACTTCGTCTCGAACGAAAATGGTTGAAAAAGCCTGTAGCTTCGTATGAGGGTACCGAGTCTTGAATTCAACAAACAGCGGAACAAGTTGAAAATCAAGATCAGAGGGTAAAACAGCAAGCCGGACCGTTCCACGCTTCTCAGATACAAGTTCTTGAATCGCACTTTTTGCATCCATTTCAGCCTGAATCATTTTCATTCCGTATTGATGGAGCAGCCTGCCAGCCTCGGTTGCAACTACTTTTTTGCCAATTCGATCGAAAAGAGGCATTCCGACTTCAGCCTCAAGAAGACGTATCTGCTGACTTAATGTAGGCTGCGAAATCCCGAGAATCTCTGCGGCTTTTGTGAAGTGAAGATGCTCAAAGACGGCCATAAAATATGTTATATTTCGAGTATCCATCTTTTTCTCCTCGTTTAATAATAGTATTTTACTATCATAATAATACAAATTATTGGATTGATCAATGGATGGGGCGGACGTATACTCAAAGGGACTTCAAGAAGAAGCAGGAGGAAAAGAACAGTGAAAAAAACATTATATTTATTCGCTCTATTTATTGCGGCATTAAACCTGCGACCCATCATTACTTCCGTAGCATCCATGATGAGCATGATTCAAACCGAGTTAGGTATAAGCGCATTAACAGCAAGCCTTCTGACCACACTGCCTGTCTTGTGTATGGGATTGTTTGCTCCCGTCGCCACCGCGTTAAGTCAGAGGCTCGGTTTGGAGCGAACTATTTTTATCTCGCTTCTGCTCATCACACTCGCCACTGCACTTCGCAGTGTAGATCAATCTATTACCTTACTACTTGCTACCGCCTTAGTCGGAGGGATCGGCATCAGCTTTGCGGGACCGCTACTGTCAAGTTTTATTAAAAAGTATTTCCCGGCAAGCCCAGGCATAGTGAGTATTTACTCCGTATCGATGACGATTGGGGCAGCATTGGCATCCGGATTAACCATTCCGATTTATAATCAAAATCAACACAATCTTTCACTAGCCTTGTCCTGCTGGGCAGCTTTTGGTTTCATTGCTGTGATCTTCTGGACCTTACTCATTCGAAAAAACAAACCCTCCAGTAGCAGATCACAACGCGTTAAACTACCTCTGGGCAATAAAAAAGCGATTCAATTCACGTTGTTTTTTGGCTTCATGGCCAGCATGTTCTATAGCTTGACAGCTTGGATTTCACCAATCGCTCTTAGCTTCGGATACAGCGCACCAAACGCAGCGTTGCTTCTGACCGTGTTTACATTGATTCAAGTTCCTGTTGCATTACTGATTCCGAATCTTGTAAACCGCTCAGGAAAGATTAAGCTATGGCTTGTCTTGTGCAGTGTTTCTGAACTCATTGGTTTAGTGTTACTCTTGTTGCCTGTGCCCATGCTACCAGCCGTTATTTTTCTTGGTATCGGTGCTGGTGGATTGTTTCCACTAGCGTTGATGCTACCCATTATGGCAACAAATACGGCCGAGGAAGCAGGATCGTGGTCAGCGATGTCACAGATGGGAGGTTATATCATGGGTGCCTTCGGTCCACTTGTTATTGGATGGATCTTTGATCTCAGCGGACGGTTTAACGTATCCATTATTGCTATGCTGGTCATTGTAATGCTAATGATTAGTGTACAGTTATCCATGAACATGGGGAGAAAAGCTGTTGGAGCTCCTAAGGGTAATGAAGCGCAAAAAAGCTGATAAGAAAATTACCAAAATCAGGTTCGATCATTGAATTAGAGCTTTTAAGCTGTTACAGATCCTACACAAATTCACAGTACAAATCGCCGCAACCTATTCGTTTGAACAGGCTTGCGGCGATTGTTCATTCTATGCTTGTTCTGCAGCCTCCATAATGATTTCCCCCAGCGTCGGGTGAGGATGAATGGTCATGGCCAAATCTTCAACTGTCGCTCCCATTTCAATAGCAAGAGACAACTCGGAGATCAGCGTAGAAGCATCAGCCCCGACAATCTGTGCACCTAATACAAGCCCCGTCGTAGCGTGAGCTACAATTTTAACAAAACCTTCGGTTTCCTTTAGAGCGAGTGCACGGCCATTGATGGAAAAAACAGATTTTCCAACAACAATGGGAATGGATTTTTGCTTACATTCCGTCTCGCTAAGACCGACGCTAGTGATCTCCGGATGAGAAAACACAACTAGCGGAATAGCCTTGTAGTCGAGGATAGAGGGTTTACCTGCGATAACCTCTGCTGCAATTTTTGCTTCATACGAAGCTTTATGAGCTAGAGCAGGGCCTTGAACGATATCTCCAATAGCATAAATATGCGGGATGGATGTTCTGCACTGCCCGTCAATCTCGATCAAGCCTTGTGGAGTAGGGGAGAGAGCAATATTTTCAAGACCTAAAGTGCCGTCTGTGTTCGGTTTCCTGCCTACCGTAATTAACGCATATTCCGCTTGAACAATGCCGCGTTCATTCAGACGTGTATAGTGGAGATCGATGTGACTCGTATACTGGTCTGCTTCTGTCACTTTGGCTCCGGTTAAGACGGTTATGCCGTCCTTTTTCAGTTGACGAATAACAGGTTCAACAAGCTCTGCTTCGAATCCGGGCAAAATCTGTTCACCCCCCTCAAGCATCGTAACTTTGGTTCCAAATCTCGCAAACATCTGACCAAGCTCCACGCCAATATAACCGCCTCCAACCACAACAAGGCTTTCAGGAATTTCGGGCAGTGATAGCGCTTCGGTGGATGAAAGAATACGTCCGCCGAAGGGAAGAGCACTTATTTCAATGGGACGGGAGCCGGTCGCCAGAATGAGGTGCTTAAAAACGATTCGGTGCTGACCATCTTCAGCATGGTGAATCACGACAGTATGTGTATCTATTAAGCTAGCTTCACCTTCCAGAACAGTGACACCCGCTGTTTTCAGCAAAAACCGAACTCCTCCAGACTGCTTATCCACCACGGCTTGCTTGAAAGCCTGAGCCTCCTGAAAGGAAATACCCTTGTCCACAGCACCCCATTGCCTGCGTAAGGTAAAACGCTCCGCTTCACCAATTAGCGCTTTGGAAGGGATACAGCCTACATGTGTACATACGCCGCCGATCTGTTGACGCTCCACAACAGCTGTTTTCATCCCGAGTTGTGAGGATCGTAGTGCGGCTACATAACCTCCTGGCCCTGATCCAATGACCAGGGTGTCTACAACTTCTAATGCATTCATAATGGGCACCTCCGATGTAAAATATGATGATCGTAATATATTATAATCATCATATTTTAAAGGAGTCAATACTCCATTTATAATCACTCTTCCTCTGCTGAAAGTACTGATCTATGAATTGACATTAAATAATATGATAAATATAATATTTTAAAAACGATCGATATATACAGACCTAGGCAAAAAGGAGAGGAAGCACGATGCCTTATCCGAAAGGGCACAAACTCAAAGTTCGCAACCATATCATTACTAGTGCGGCTAAAGCATTCCGAACCCACGGCGTTCGAAATATAAGTCTTCCACATATTATGAAAGGTGCCGGACTGACACACGGGGGATTTTACTCTCATTTTGAAAACAAAGATCAGCTTGTGAAGGAGACCTGTCATTTTGCTATTAGTGACACTATGGAGATGCTACAAAAAGTTGCTGATAAAAACAAAAATGAAGATCAGTCTGCAATTGAGGCTGTCATTGATTTTTATTTAGGCTCCTTGCATCGAGATCAAACGGAAGTCGGTTGTATCCTACCTGCACTGTCAGGTGAAATTTCTCAGCTATCGGAGGAAATACGGCAGGCTTATACACGAGAGTTACAGCGTTTTATTACGTTTATTACAGAGTTGGCTGAAATAGATACTTCTGCCGGTTATGCGCTAGTGAGCAGTATGGTAGGAACCGTTGCTTTGGCACGTGCAGTCAGTGATTCAAAGTTCAGTGATGATTTGTTACAAGCGGGCCGTACACAGGCCAAACAAACGGTGAACGCTGGCTCCAAGTAACACCCAAATGAATTGATGAGTCAGATGAATGGGGGATTGATCGAATGATCATTAGAGAAGCGAGAACTTCAGATTATGCACAATTGAGAGAAATTTATTTGCATTCCCGGCGGGAGAACTTCCACTGGGCTAATGCCGATGAGATGACTCTCGAAGATTTTGACCGGGATACATCGGAAGAAGAGATTCTTGTGGCCGAATCAGGGGATCAAATCCTTGGATTTGCTTCACTATATGTACCTGACCGTTTTGTTCATAATTTGTTTGTGCACCCCAAGGCGGCTGGGAAAGGCGCAGGTAAACTGTTACTCCAGCAATCGATAGCCAGATTGGGGACACCCGTCACGTTAAAGTGTGTTTCAGACAATCATAAGGCGCTGTCGTTCTATAAAAAGCAGGGCTGGAAGACCGTTATCGAAGAGGGTGAACCAGGAGCGAGATACTGGGTGCTTGTATATAAATAGGCTCTAACGATATTTAGATGATTTTTGATACTTAGTTAACAGAGATGAGGGAGGATCAGACATGAACATTCAACAAATAAACAAAAACGGAGTATCCATCGCTTACGTCACGAATAACGAAACACTAATCTCGGATGTGCAATCGGCCTTAGACTTAATGGCAACCGTTAGATATGAATTGGACTCCAACCTGATCATCGTTAATAAATCGGAAGTTAGTGAAGCGTTCTTTGATCTGAAAACACGTCTGGCTGGTGAAGTACTGCAAAAATTCATCAATTATCAGACCAAAATTGCGATTATTGGCGATTACTCAGGCTATACCAGCAAAAGTCTGAAAGACTTTATCTACGAGAGTAGTAATGGTAATGATATATTTTTCGTTCAAGACGTGGAACAGGCTATTGAAAAATTAAGCAGCTTGAAAGCATAGAGCCAACAGATCGACTGTGTGGTCAAAATAAAGGATGAGCGTTCCTTCGATTAAAAATAATCGCATGAGCGAAAGACATATCTTATTTTCATTTGCATGCAGAAAATGTGGTTATACATCCATTTCAGGCAGGTGAGAATCAAGTGTGTCTTTTTTACATTTTATAAAATCAACTTAGTTTATCCAATATACAAAGTTCCGTAAACATGTTATTATCTCACCAAGTTCAAGTAAAAGGTGGTGCAAAGCTTATAATGGATCAACATCTTAAACGAGCGATCCTCAGCGGAAATACCTCGCTTGGTATTGAATTTGGATCAACACGGATCAAAGCTGTTCTGATCAATAACACGCATGAAATCATTGCTTCCAGTAGCTATGAATGGGAAAATCAGTGGAATAATCATTACTGGACCTATCATCCCCATAAGATGGTTCAAGGGTTGCAAGAAGTTTATGCTCAACTGAAGCAGCAGGTTATGAACAATTATGGAGTGATGCTGAACAGCATAGGCTCCATCGGTCTATCCGGCATGATGCAGGGTTATCTTGTTTTGGATAGCGCGGGAGAACTGTTAGTTCCCTTTCGGACTTGGCGTAATCTCACAACAAGTACAGCAGCAATGTTGTTAACCCGGGAATTCCGGTACAAAATTCCGGAGCGCTGGAGTATTGCGCACCTGTACCAGGCGATCTTAAACGATGAAGAGCATGTAAGGAACATTAACTATATAACAACGTTGTCGGGTTACATGCACTTTCTTCTAACAGGGAATAAAGCCATCGGTGTAGGGGATGCTTCCGGCATGTTTCCGATCAATAGGGCGACACGAGGATACAATGAAGGGATGATCAGGCAGTTTAACGAATGGATTAGTCATAAAGAATATCCATGGAAACTGGAAGATCTTCTACCTTCAGTATATTCGGCTGGTGAACATGCAGGCTATCTTCATGAAGCCGGTGCACGTCTCATCGACCCGTCTGGCGATCTACAAGCAGGCATTCCGTTCTGCCCTCCGGAAGGGGATGCAGGAACAGGCATGGTAGCTACGAATAGTATCCATACAAGTAGCGGCAGTCTATCCGCAGGAACATCTATTTTTGCTATGATTGTTCTGGATAAAGATATAGGGGTGTATCCCGAGATTGACATTGTGACTACACCGGATGGAAGTCCTGTTGGTATGGTTCTTGCCAACAATTGCACTAGTGATATCAATGCATGGATCAGAATTTTTCATGAGTTTTATGAAGCATTAGGATATAAAGCTGACGCCAGTCACTTGTTCCATGTTCTGTTTAATAAAGCCCTCGAAGCAGACCCGGATGGCGGCGGTTTGCTAAGTTATGGTTACTATTCGGGAGAAAAAATTACCGGTATGACTCAGGGGCGTCCGTTATTTGTTCGTTCTCCAGAGAGCCGCTTTACACTCGCTAATTTTATGAGGACACATCTGTTCAGTGCGTTTGGCACATTAAGGATCGGAATGGACATTTTAACGCAGAAGGAGCAAATAAAGGTTGACCAGATCTTGGCACATGGCGGACTATTCAAGATGCCCTTCGTTGGCCAGAAAATGTGTGCAGTTGCACTTAAACGTTCCCGTATTTGTCATGCCGACTGCTGGTGAGGGTGGTGCATGGGGTATAACCATATTAGCTTCCTATATGGTTTGTAAGGAGAAAAACGAAAGTTTGACAGATTACCTCCATCTGAAAGTATTCAAAGACATTGAAGCCCTGAAGATTGATCCGGACATTTCTGATGTGAACGGGTTCAACCGCTTTATGGAAAGGTACACGAAAGGAATAGCCATTGAGCAAGCAGCAGGCGATCATTTACAGAAAAGAGATGAAATCCATTGACTGAATTCGTTTGGGGAATATTCGCAGTAGATGCCTCTGCACACTTTCCTAATTTTTTTCCTATTGGCATGTACAGCACGAGGGAAGAGGCCGTGAAAGAAATCGACACTTTACCCCGAGATCACAATTATCAATTGCTGCGAATGCCGCTGAATCATAACTTTGCGTTTTACCACAAAAAAACGGGGAAGCTGGCAGGAATGGATTCAATCCATCACGAACATTTCCATTTTAAGGATGAAGGTTAACTGTAGCTCTTATTTTTCAGATGGACTAGACTATGCTCAAACGTTCTGGAGGAAAATCTTGTAAGATAGGGGCGATGTACGTTATGAATAAAACGATTCTGGAATTTGTGACTTGGGCTGAGTCAAACGGATGGATTGTAACTCTTAAATCCGAACGTGACCTCCATCTAGATCCTCGTTTACTCACTAGATACACGAATATTCCCGCGGAGTATACAGCGTTTTTGCGTGTGGTCAACGAATGTATGACACCTAACGAGCAGACGTGGTTTCTGTGTGAGGCTGACTACAACGATAGCTCTGATTCGGACTTTCACTGGAATGAATTTGAATTAATCAGCCTGGATGCAGCAGTGGACGATGAGGCGTGGCGATCAGAAATTACGGCATGGTGGGGTAAGTATCTGCCGATTATGATGTCTGTTCGTGATGAATATTCTTTTTATGCCATTGATTTAAACAACGAGATTGGTTCTATTGTACGGGGAGAAGAACCTGAGTTTGAAGAGATTAACAAAGTCGCAGACAATTTGCATCATTTTTTACGACAAATAATGTCCGATTCAATTAAACTTTAATAAGCAGTAACCCGTAGAAATACGTTCACAAGTTATACCACTTGTGTAAACATGGGAGAGCAGTCTTCTTTAAGAGAAGCTGCTTTTTTGAGTTTCCACTTTGTATCATTACCATTTTTAAACAAACCTTAAACATGACGTGGACTGGTTTTAAACAGAGAATGTTAAGCTGAACTTCATCACAGCAGAAGGAGTGTCAGCCTAATGAATCCATGGTACAAAAAGGTTTTATTATCCACAGCAGTAATCTGCAGCTTAAGTATGGTGTCTGTGAGTGCATCGGCGCATATGGCAGGTTCTTCTAAAGAGGGACAAGAGAGCCTTATGTCTTCTGATCTAATCTGGAAAGAACACGTTCGTACAAATGCCAAAACGATCACATCGGTCAAACTGGAAAAAGAGGATGAATACAATGATTTGAAGTTTCTGAAACCTGTTTTAGCAGATAAACAAATCGTTAGCTTGGGCGAAGCTTCGCATGGTGCCTCTGAGTACAATTCGATGAAAGTGCGGTTAGTTCAATTCTTGCATGAGGAATTAGGATTTAACGTCATCGCATTCGAGTCTAATCTTTCGGATACAGCTACTGCGTATTCACAGGTACATCAGACGACGCCGGAACAATTGATGAAAAATTCTATTTTTGGTGTGTGGCAGGTTAAAGAAAACTTGCCTTTGTTTGAATACATTGCAGCGCAGAGCAAGACCGATCATCCATTGATTTTAACCGGATTTGACGCACAAGGCCCAAAGGAATCTTTCATTACTTTCATCAAAGATTGGTTCGCCCAAGTCGATCCAAGTAAAGCGAGCGGTTTTGCTCAAACGGAACAATGGTATTTGAAAATGAACACGATTACCGACATGGATGAATTTAAAAAGCAGAAAAAGAAGATTAAAGAAAAATATCTAGCTCTTCAGCAATTCGTAAGCGAAAATCAAGATGAATTACATCAAGCACAGCCAAAACAATCCGACTTGGTACCCTTGATTGAACGTGTATTGCAAAACCGTTTGGATATGCTGGATAACTATCATCCACACATCATAAACATGTTTGCTGGAATTGACCCTGAGAAGCAGTTACAAATGGCGAGTTATGAACGTGATCGCGTTATGGCCGATAACCTGACTTGGCTTGCCAAAACGGTATATCCCAATGAAAAAATGATCGTATGGGGACATAACTATCACATTCGTAAACACAATTCTACGATGATCACAGAGCATAACGGTTATGATTTTGACGAGAATCCATATCCCACCATGGGGGAGCTTCTGCCTTATTCACTGAAACAAGCTAATTATGTAATCGGTTTATTTGCTTACCAAGGAAGCTCATCCAAAAATAATGGCGAAGAGGAACAGGTTCAATCTCATGACAAGGGTAGCCTGGAAGATATTCTAGGAACAGAGATGGGTGTTGCACGATTTATAGATCTGAGAGACCAAGCATTAAGCCCAGCGACGGAATGGCTGTTCACACCTCGCATAGCCAAAGCATGGGGCGTATTGGATGAAAAGATGATCCCTCGTGATCAGTACGATGGAATCTTGTTGATCCGCGACATTCATCCTTCAGCAAAGTAGAATTAGCACTAAATCTAATTTTTGCAAAAAATCTAAGGATACCTAATGAACTAAACGAGCCGAGCAAGTGGAGGAAAGTGCTCAGGACGTTTAAAAAAGCCGCTATTGAGCGGCTTTTTTAATTCTGTTTAGATTAGACTTTTTTACAATGTCATTTTTCAAAATATCTTTTTTCTAAAATGTAATTGATACTTCTTCTTATTTTTGGATAATGTCTACAATCTGTTTAAGCGCCTTTTTCGCTTCAGGTATAGGAAAGACGGGGAAGACATGATTCATTTTTGGATACTCAAAATAGTTTATGTCAACCGACTGACGAGCAGCTTTTTCTCTGAATTTTCGAGCATCCGGAAGGAAAAATTCATGTGTACCAATAAACAGGGAAATCTTGCCCAGATTTTTAATCTCTCCCTGAATAGGACTAACTAAATAATGTGTTCGCGGGGTTTCACCAGCGTACCTCTTTCCAGCTTCAACCAGCATGTCCCAATTCAACATCGGCTCTTTATCAATCATGGCAAGGACTTGAGGGTTATTTAGAGTGATATCAAGCCACGGAGAGAGTAGAATGATGTCTTTAGGCTGTGGCAATTCTTGCTCTAATAAATATTGTGCAAAGGCTAGAGAGAGACCACCTCCAGCAGAATCGCCCATGATGACGATATTTTCAGGTTTCGCTATTTTAAGCAGGTGTTGATACACCATCAGAACGCTCTCAATTGCATCCGTACATTGATAATTTGGAGCCTTCGGGTAAATCGGCGCATACACCGTGCAGTTTAATTGTTTCGTTAAGTTGTGTAGGAAATGCCAGTGCCATGTCAGTGGTTGCTCAACATATCCTCCACCAGGCAAATACAACACAATTCGTTCGTCGGAACGAGAATTGGATTTTAGTATATACGTATCCAAAGGCAGGTTACCGTCTTTAGTGATATTGTACTTCTGTTTAAGTTTAGCAGGGACCTGATAGGATTCGCTATTGATTTGACTGCGTTTCTCCATAAATTCATTTACGTCCAGCTTTTTTTTCGTGATTCTCAGCAATACTTCTACAAGAAAACTTCGTATACTCCGCATCATATCGCCCTCCTGTAATGAGAATACTTGATTTTAAACATAAAAGATATTTAAATATAATTTAGTATCATAAATATATATTTAAGGATAAGAGGGATGGAATGAATATTTCACAATTGCAATATTTATTATCTGCTGCACAGTGGGGTTCATTCACCAAGGCCGCAAATGTACATCACCTTACCGTGCCAACCATCAGTCAGTCGATCAAACAATTGGAAGAAGAGCTGAATACCGTTATTTTTCACCGAACAAAAAGGGGGGTCTTTCCAACAGCAGAAGGGGAATTGATTCTCCAGCATGCGGCAGCCGTTCTCAAAAATATTGAACATATGCAAGGTGCATTGCTTACTCTAAAAGAAGAATCCTTAGAGAGTATTACCATCTCCAGCATTCCGGGTTTTGTTCCTCAAGTGGTGCAGACGATGCTGGAATTGATGAAAACCTATCCGACACTTAGAGTCCAGATGATCGAGGGGGATACGCAGAAGGTAATGAAGGACGTTCAAGAGGGTCATGCAAATATGGGCTTGCTATCGTACCCAAAAAGCCAACGGAACACTTTATTTGATTGGGTCCCAATTGTTGAAGGTGACGCAGTATTGATCATGAACACCCGTTCACCTTTACGTTTTTTTAAAACGATATCGCCTGAAGACTTACATAATGAAGTATTTGTCCTATATAAAGACGAACAGATCGAAACAATCGCACACACATTAATGTCCGCCAATCATACCAACCGTATCGCCTTGATCACCAATAATATGGATGCATTATGTCAAATGATTGTTTATGGGAATGCCATCACGATCGCTCCCGATTTTATATTAAATGCGGTATCTTCGATCTATCTGGAACAATTAGTTACGGTTCCTTTGCAACAATTCAGCGCAGAGAAAGCCGTTCTAGGCAGAATCATACGAACAGATGAACCGATTTCTAAAATGGTGGGAGAATTTACAACCAAGCTGACAAATCTCGTGCAAAACACAAAAGGCTCTTCGTTGGATTAATCCATCGTGAGCCAGAGGAATTCATTAGGAAACACAATCAATATGCCTTCAGTGCTCAATTGGAGGGATTGTATCAAGCGTGGGCTGTGAAATATGCAATTTCAAATTCTCGTCGATTGATGCGTAAAAGATGTCCTCACTCTGGAGTCCCCGAGCAATAAGTTGTTCATCTAGCCAAGCTTCATCCTTGTTGACATATTCCAATACACGTTTTGAAACGTTGCCCTCAAGAATCAACGGATAAGCGATGCTTTGGTCTGTCTTCGTTAATCCTAAATCTTCGACGGTCACACTAGCCTTTAATGGGCTTTTGTGAACCGTCAATCTTCCGTTTGCCTCCAATATCGCAAGCTCAACCTCTTCCATATGAAATATATCTTTTTCACGCAACATTTGAAGGATGTTATCAATGGAATAACGGACTTGATGTAGATTGGAAACAATTAAATTTCCATTCGATATGACAACGGTCGGTTTAAATGTAATCCATTTGCCGAATGTTTTGTATTTGATCACCAGCAAAGAAACGATTCTTTGCATAAGTCCAATAAAAATAATGGCATAACCTGTAGGAATATGCTCTATCTCAGGGTCTGCAATATCTGCACCTACTACAGCTCCAAGTGCAAGTACCACAAGAAAATCAAATACAGGCAACTCCCCGATTGACCTTCTTCCCATAACAAGCCCCATCACTAGAAGCAGGGGGAAAATGGTTACGATCCGTCCTGTAACGAGAAGGAGATCTTTAACTAATTCCAATTCGTTTCAACTTCCTTTTAATTTGGATTTCTGTTGTCTGCGAATGCTTTGTATACACTATTTCCAATAGAAGAGGAGGATAAACGCTAGGAATTGCTGTGGATTTCACACCACGATTCGGTTTACGACGTATGGTCTATAACTTGCTTCCGATAATGTTGAGGCGTTACCCCCATCTGTTTACGAAAAATGAATGAAAAATAACTTGAACTTTGGAAACCGCATGCAAGTGCAATTTCACTTACGGATCTTCGTGTTTCTTTCAACATTTCACAGCTCTTCTGAAGACGATATTGCGTCACATAGTTATTGGGTGTCTGGCCTACATATTGATTAAACAATGTACAGCAACGACTCCTGCAAACCGCCCCGGCAGCTGCAATGTCTTCAAGTGATATTTTTTGATCATAGTTCTGATGAATAAAGCTTGTCATCTCCTGCACATGCGTTAATACGCCTGATTGTCCGGAAACAAACTGCAAGTGATCCCCAATAGCCGCACACAAAGCTAAGGCCTGTGACACTAAGCGAAAAGGATTCGGGGTAAGATGTTCCGTGTACATCTCCCAATAGATTTCCTGAATGGACTGTAACAGGCTTTTCTGCCAATCAATTTGATTCGTGAGAAACATAAAATCCGTCATCATGTGACCGAATTTTTGCTCCCAGTAAGAATGTAAAAATGACGTCTTCTCACCAAGGATTGAAGGATGAATGACAACCACAAGGAATACACAATCGCTGTGATCTGCAAGCGAGTAGCCGAAGTGCAAGCGCTGGCTATTCACGAAAATTCCTTCCCCTGGATTCAAACGTGTAACCTTTCCATTCACCGAAAAATTCATCGCGCCTTCCAGTACATAAATAAACTCCAGATCGATATGCCAATGAGCAACGGCTGCTTCGTTGTTAAATTGATGAAGATTTCCCTTTCTCACATAAAGCGGGAGATCAGGAAAGTTATATTTTAAACGTTCTGACAAATCGGAGAACACCTCTAAATTGGTCATCCTAATCCCCCTTAGCTAAAACATACGATATTGATAAAATTATAGCCAATTCTGATGGAAACAACAATGTATATATCCTATTCTTACATTAAGGCGAATCAAAAGGGGACAGGATATTCGTGAATAAACCAATGCAGCTTGGAGAATTGGGCAAGCGAGAGTTTAACAGGGAGTTGATGACACTTGTAGTTCCGATTGCTTTGCAGAATCTGATCTCGGCAACGGTGATATCTGTGGATGTCATCATGTTGGGGGTGATAAGTCAATCGGCCATGGCGGCCGTGTCCCTTGCAGGGCAAATCACCTTTGTATTAACCTTGTTTTACATGGGGATGTCGGCAGGGGCAAGTATTCTCACAGCACAATATTGGGGGAAGAAGGATACACCTGCCATACAGCGCATTCTTAGTATTGCCTGCATGTTCTCATTCTGTATCTCGATTTTATTTTTTATGACCTCCTTATTTCTTCCCGTGGCACTTATGCGCTTATTTACAAACGACCCTGAGTTAATTCAATACGGCTCCAGATTTCTACAGTTCAATTCGTTTTCTTATCTTGTGATGGGTTTATCCCAAATGTATCTCAGCGTAATCAGAAGTATGGAGAAGGCCAAGATCGGCGCCTGGATTAGTTCTCTATGTTTGATCTTGAATATTCTCTTTAATGCACTGTGTATATTTGTTTTATTCCCCTCCCAGCCTGAACTGGCCATTGCTGCAGTAGCTCTAGCCACCGTATTGGCCCGGTTTATTGAACTGGCCTGTTGCATCGTTCACTCCTTGACCAAAGGAAGCATTCGTTTTCGTTTACCGGTATGGGATCGCATTGAGCGGAATTTATTAAAAGACTTTCTCCAATATACACTGCCAGTACAGGGGAATTATATCGTATGGGGCGGAGCACTTACAGCTACGGCTGCCATTATAGGTCATGTAAACTCCGATATGGTAGCAGCAAACTCGATTGCGTCTGTCGTGAAAAATTTGGCGAATGTTCTCTGTGGAGGCATTGCCGCCGGAGGTTCTGTACTTGTAGGTAAGTATCTAGGACAAGGAGATATGGACAAAGCCAAATATGCAGGCAACCTCATGTGTAAGTATGCTTTCATTTTTGGAGTCGTTGCAGGCTGTACCATCCTGGTAACGAAACCTTTAGTTTATTCCTTGGTGAATTTAAACCCCATTGCCCAAAGTTATCTGGATGGTATGCTCTACATTAGTGCATATTATTGTGTCGCCAAATCGTTTAACGCTACAACGATAGCTGGCATATTTCCGGCTGGTGGAGACTCCAAATTCGGTTTATGGTGTGATACGGTGGTCATGTGGTTTGTTATTCTCCCGCTTAGTTACTTATGTGCTTTTGTTTGGCAAGTGTCTCCCATTTTCTTATACCTTGTGATCAGCTTGGATGAAGTTCTGAAATTACCTATTGCTTTCATGCGATACCGTCAATTGAAGTGGCTCAACAACCTAACTAGAAACTTTGCATAAAACTACTTTAGTCAAAGATAGATAAATGCAACTAACTCTAATAAATATCAGCTTTTTATCAAAGGAGAACGTGTAATGAATATTCAACAGCGTATGGCAAGTAAACAATTATTTACAGATCATGATGCAAATTATCTGGAAGAGGCTGCCGAATTAGCTCATGCCCGCCAGCGAGGCAAAGCGTTATGCTACGAGATCAATAATCTGCACCCGGATGATGTGGAAATGCGGAAAATACTAATGAAGCAGCTCTTTGGGAGCATGGGAGAGAACGTATGGTTGGAGCCGCCTATTCGCATGTCCTATGGTACAAATACATCCGTAGGTGATAACGTGTATATCAATTTCAATCTCACTGTAGTTGACGACTACCAAGTCACAATCGGCAATGATGTCATGTTCGGCCCGAATGTTACGATTGCGGTAACGAATCATCCTGTTCACCCACAAAGACGCAAGGAAGGTGCAATGTTTGCATTACCCGTCGTGATTGAAGATGGGGCGTGGATCGGAAGTGGAGCCATTATTTTACCAGGCGTTACGATTGGCAAAGGAAGTGTCATTGGAGCAGGTAGTGTGGTCACCAAAGATATCCCGGCTAACGTAATCGCGGTTGGAAATCCATGCAGGGTTCTTCGAGAGATTACGGATCATGATCAAGAGTTCTACTATAAAGATATGCGGTTTGATCAAGTAGAGTGGTAAGAAAGGACTTTTCCAATGAACATATTGTATTGTCTTATTGCAGGAATCATACTCATTTTCGTCATTAGAGCGATAGTTCATTCACAGTACACACACAAGATGGCAAGTAAAATGAACAAACAATTCAAGCATAATGTTAATGAAGATACCTACCATAAGGATCAGCATAATGAATCTAGTTAGTAATCATGCACACGTGATACAACTACAACAGACAACCTCTGTATATTTCGAAAACGCCTTGTTGACAGTATCCGTCTTATTTTGTATGGTGTTTTAAAATATAATCTAATTGAGAATGATTATCTTTTAGAACAGAAGAGGGGATTACAAATCATCTAATGGACGTTCAAAAACTTATACATATTTGGAATCAGGTAATGGTGCGCGTGTTGGATGTACGGCTAAAACAGACTGGCATTGATGATGACTTACATCAATACCGCTTGCCGGCTAGCGCTTTTATATTCGTTATGCAAGGACAAGGTGAATTATGGGTCGACAATGAAGTATGGCTCTGTGACCGTTTTTATGTATTACACGCCGGTAAGGGAGCTCGATTAACCGTTCGTAGCCGAAAAGAGCTGAACGTGTATATCGTACTGTACAAAGCAGCTCTTCCCGCTTCCTCCTTAAGAGAATTCCACATGATGATTCAGGAATCAGATCCGTTTAAGGAATGTTGGGGTTTCTCTCCCGCAGAACCTCTTGTCATGCTGGATTTGCTTCAAACAATGCGCGAACATTGGTTAAAACCTGATGACGGATTGACCCGACTTGTGACAAAGGGGGACTTTATCCGTTTTGTCCATGCTGTTCTGCAGGAAAGCGTGCACAGAGATCGCGAGCTTTCCTTATCAGAACAGATCGTCCGACATCTGTCCAGAAATTACCGACATTCTTTCTCCTTAGAAGCTCTTGCTAAACAATTAAATTACAGCCAGCAATACATATCGAGAAAATGCAAAGAACAGACCGGTCTAAGTCCGCTGGATTACGTAATCCGTTTCCGAATGGAAGAAGCAAAATCACTGTTAGCTGTTACAATGGCAACTCAACAGGAGATTGCTTCGCATGTTGGATATCCCGACCTTATGTATTTCAGCCGTATGTTCAAAAAGTACACCGGCATGACACCAGGACATTTCCGCAAACAATATGGCCAATCCGTTTCAGATCATGCAAGGAATACGTCAAAATCATCCGTTGTTCTGAGCGACAGAGTACGTTATCATTTCCAATTGAGTGATATTGATTATCAATTTCAATGGGAAGGTGAGCAAAAAATGACCAGAGTTAATCAAAGTTTCTATGCAGCGCTCCTGTTATGTTTAACCATGATCGTAACCGCTTGTGGTGGGCAAGTAAATAGCGGGAGTACAACGGGTAACGCTAACGCTTCTACTAATTCTAATTCTACCTCGACCTCTCAGGAGTTGGAACCTACGCCTTCTTCAGAGACCAAGATAGTGAAAACTGCTTTTGGCGATGTAGAAGTACCCGAGCATCCGCAGCGCGTAGCTGCAATATCGTATCTCGGAACTGTACTTGCGCTAGATGTCGAACCGATTGCTGGCGAATCGTTTTTGATGTCAAGTCCATATCTTGAAGGAATGCTGGATGGTGTAACAGATGTAGGAGACTCTGTAGAAAAGTTGCTAGAATTGCAACCTGATTTGATCATTACACATAACGGCCAGTCTGAAGTCGTTGAAAAATATCAAAAAATCGCACCTACGGTTTCCGTTCCTTACAATCACTTTGCCTCCATTCAGGAGGAAATGCTGTATTTCGGTGACTTGCTGGATCGACGGGATGAAGCGGAGAGATGGAACGAACAATTCGAGAAAGATACTGCTGATATTCGAAAAAAAGTTCAACAATCGGTTCCTGAAGGAAAAACGCTATCGGTTATGCAGGAGTACGATGGGACCGTGTTCCTTTTTGGTCCAAAGTCCGGGCGTGGCGGCAGGCTAATGTATGAAATCATGGGATTGAAGCCGCCTACGGCGATTCCAGAAAATATGCTGCAAGAATCCTACTCTGAATTTTCGCTAGAGAATTTACCAGAATATACGGGTAATTATCTGATTCTTACAACCGAGGCCAGTTTACAGGAGTTACAGGCTGATCCCATTTGGGGCTTGCTGGAACCAATGCGCAACAATCGAGTATATCTATGGACCGAGAACCAATCCTGGTACCGCGATCCTATCGCATTGAAAAAACAAATTACCCAGTTGACCGACTGGATCATTGAAGCAGCAAGTCGGTAACGGTATTGAATTTCTAATGGGATTATATTTTTTTATATACGATATGCTCTCCTACAGTAATTGGGTGAAAAAGTCATCCCTATTGCTGTAAGGAGAGTTTTTTCATGCAAAAAAGTTTAAGAACTGAATTATACCCGGGTAATATTGACTTTGTATTTTTACCCGGGTATAATCAATTAAGAAGATCATTAAAGGAGGGTTAACATGCAGGATTCACCTGTCGAAATAAACTGCACTGCCTTTGTAGGCAGAAAACATTTCGTCAAAGGTACATTACAACACGTTGTTAAAGTCATAAAAGAAAACTTGGAAGAGAATACACTTGTTGATTTGCTTGTTTTTGACGATTCTACTGGGAAACCGATAGATATTGATTTTCGAGGAAGCTTAGAGGACGTATTAGACCGTCTTAACAGTAAACCGACACGAATAAAGGATACGAAGGAAAATGAACAACCCGTTCGCAGAGCCGGCCGCCCTAAACTAGGGGTAGTATCCGGTGAAGTTACTTTGCTGCCTAGACAATGGGACTGGCTTAAAGCTCAACCCGGAGGCGCTTCGGTAACCCTGCGAAAACTGATTGATGAGGCTCGCCGTTCAGGGGAGAACGGAAACAAAGTTCGTGCGGCGCAGGAAGCAACCTATCATTTCATGACAGCAATGGCGGGAGATTTCCCTCAATACGAAGAAGCTTTGAGAGCACTGTATGCCCCGAATGAAAATCGTTTTTACGAATCCATTGATGATTGGACACCTGATATCAGAGATTATATTAAGTCTTTGTCCAGTGATGCATTCACGCAGGAATAGAGGAGAACATCATAATGAATATGTTAAGAGTAAACGATATTGATATTGCTTATGACAGTTATGGCAGTGAAAAGAATGAAACCATTCTATTAATTGCAGGGCTCGGCACACAGATGATTCGTTGGACGGTTCCATTCTGTGAGATGTTAGCAGCACGAGGATTTCGAGTGATTCGTTTTGATAATCGAGATACGGGGTTATCGACCCATTTTAGCAATCATGCAACATTAGATTTCGAAGCACTTGCTAAAACACTCATGTCGGGAAAACTTCCTGATCTTCCATATACCCTTGATGATATGGCTGACGATACAATTGGATTGTTAAATGCCTTGAGGATCAAAAAAGCACATGTTGTTGGTCGTTCGATGGGCGGTATGATTGCCCAGCTTATGGCCAGCCAATATCCCGAGCGTGTCCTCTCGCTTACTTCACTAATGTCGACTACAGGTAACACGGAACTTCCACCGACATCCCCGGAAGTCATGGCGTTGATGACTGGGCCAGCACCGAATCCGATGGAGGATGAAGAGGGTTATTTGGCTCACAGCGTAGCTTTTGCTAAACGTATTGCCGGTACAGGTTACCCTTTTGAGGAAGACGCGTATCGTTCACTCATTCGAGAGGAAATACAGCGAGCTTATGATCCGGGCAGTGTTGGGCGACAGATTGCTGCAATTGCGGTTTCAGGTGATCGGCGGGCGCGACTGGCAAAAGTTAAGGTCCCAGCCTTAGTGATTCACGGTGTGGAAGATCCGATGTTTGTTCCCGCTTGCGGTAGAGACACGGCGGAAGCGATCAACGGTGCAGAATTGATGTTACTTGAAGGTATGGGCCATGATTTGCCGCAGCAGCTGTTTGAAACCGTTGTTGATGGAATTGAAAGGACAGCCCGCAGTACACGCCCGTGATGAGTAAAAAGCCGCTTTAATAGCGGCTTAAACTGTATTATCTTTATTTGTGATAAGTCGCAGTAAACCCATGTTGTCCGAAATTTAATTATATTTTATGCTGCATCAACTGTGATCTTTGGGAAAACACCCAGACGGCAAACAGCATCACCAAAGCAACCAATATGCCGGATTCCCCCGTCCATAGATAGGCGTTTTCTCCGCTTGTGGAGAGATCAAATGAATCCTGAATCACGGCGTTCCAGGAAGCATGAAGGAGGATTGCCGGCCATATGCTACCTGTACTTAAACGAAGATGACTGATGACAAAGTTAAATGAACTGATCGTAATCAAAAATAGGATAATTGACAATCCGAGTGATGGTCCCGAATAATAACTCCCTAACAGAATGGCGGGAATATGCCACGCTCCCCAGATCAACCCGCTTGTAAGAATCGGTTTGGGCACACCTGCTGTTATTAATCTGGTAAGCATATAGCCTCTCCATCCCAGCTCTTCACCGGCACTGCTGATCACACCGAACAATGTACCAGCAAACATCTGATAAATAACACTTCCCATCAGAGCCCAGATAAAAGAGCCACTGGTGTGCACGTAGTCGACCAAGCCGGTTATCCAGGCGAATCCATAAGCTAACGACCCGACAACTACTGGAAATAGTAGCACAAAAGGAAGCGTTTTTAACGTTAATATCTCGCCAAATCGCAGAGAAATATCTGCAAAGCCTTCGCGCAACATAAGCCGTGTCTGGATAGATGAGAGTCCTGGGGCCCACATTAGTAGCAGACCAAATACAGGTGACACATTGATTGCCAGTACATAGCTAAGTAGGGTGAGAGGAATAAGCCATATGAAAAAAACAAGTAAACCTCTCCGTGATTGTTGAATCGCTCTCTGACTTTGGCCCAGGATAGAATACGGCTTAAGACGGTTCAGAAACGATCATTCTACAATTCGAGCGCATAAGCAAGGACTCGCGCTTGGCTCATGTCTGCCCCTTTATTCCACCAAATCTGCCATTCGTGCTGCTGTAAACCTTGATGGATGGCTTCCACACATTCCAAATATTCTTCTGGAAAGCTCGGTTGATTATCCCCGCCATAGGACTGACGTCTTTTCTCGGCAGCACCGAGTAATAATGCGGCTTCCATTAATGCTCCCCGAGCACATAATGTTATTCCCAAACCCTCAACTCCACGAGAAAGAACCCAGGAACCGCGGTAGATCTGACTTGCAGCGATACATTTCTTGAAATATTCAACCGCTTGATTCATTGCCCCGCGTTTCAACGCGGCATACCCGAGACATTCGTACGGACCAGATAGTTCCCATGGGTCCTTTACCATTTGAAAAAGACGCACGCTCTCTTCCAGCAAGTTGGAAGCCTCTGTATAACGTTGCTGTTCCAAACGAATTTTGCCGTACGCATGCAGTGAAGAAGCAAGATTCCAAGAGTCATTGATACTTCTTGCCAATTCTACGCTCTGTTGTGCCATTGCCTCCGCTTTTTGAAGATCGTTCTGCCGAATGTAGATAAAAGCAAGCAAGCGAAGGGAAGAGGCAGACAGGGAATTGTCTTGTTGTTCAAGGGCTAGCTCCACACTGCGTGTTGCAGCGTCCATTCCCGATTGGATGTTCCCTTGAACAAATTGAATGATGCCTAACCCGTGCCATGCTTTGGCACAATCCGTTGCAGAACCATCGTTTGATTCTTCTACATGCAAAAATCGTTCCAGCCAGAACAATCCATCCTTCAATCTGCCCTCGTGAAGCCAGAACCCATACAGATGGGCCGCCAGATGAAGACCCCATGCACGTGCGTGAACATGAGCATAGCACCATTGAAGTGCAGCACTTAAGTTGGCGTATTCCGTTCTCACAGATTCGATACTAAGCTCTCGTTCAATGGTTCTGAAGCAGGCTTCAGCCTGAATCAAATAGCCTTTGTAATATTCCATATGTCGCATAGAGAGAGTACTACGTTTTTCATCATCAGATTGTTCGTTCCATTTATCTGTGGCATATTCCTTGATTGCCTCCAGCAAAGAGTAACGAATGGAGCCATGGTGCGAATCAATCCCGGTGGAGACAAGAGACTTGTTAACCAGACCCGATAAAAGATCGAGCATATCTTCGACCGTAATAGGGTCTTTCTGGCCAGACAGATCCGGTTCACATATGCAGATTGCCTCTGCTGCTTCCAGCGTGAAACCGCCCGCAAATACATTTAACCTTTGGAGCAAAAGACGTTCCTTGCCTGTCAGCAGATGATAACTCCAATCAATGGTTGAACGCAGTGTTTGGTGCCGAGGCCCGGCGGTTCGTTTACCTGAAGTCAAAAGGGTAAGCTGCTGAGTGAGACGTTCTTCAATCTGTCCCAAGCTCAACATGTTCATTCGTGCTACCGTAAGCTCAATCGCTAGAGGTATGCCCTCAATTTTCCGGCAAATTGCACCGATTTGCTTCAAATGTGAAAGCGTAGGCACAAAGTGCGGAACCAGAACGCTGGCTCGTTCCACAAACAGCTGGATCGCTTCATAACTCATCCATTCTGATTCAGTATGTACATTCGATAAGTCCTCCTCTGCGGGAGAAGAGAGTGGAGGAAGTCGATAAACCAATTCTTGAGTGATATTAAGAGGCTCTCGACTGGTGGTTATTATTCGTAGGTCTGGTGTTTCCATCAAAAGGAATTCCGCTACCTCAGCAATTGTATCAATGATATGTTCACAGTTATCAAAAATAAAAAGCAGCTCATAATGACGTATCGCTTCAATGATCACAGCTTCATCCGACATCTTCCCCTGGGTGGTCAGCCCCAATGTAGATAAAAGCAAAGGATATACGTCATGTGCATCATGGATTGTACCAAATTCAAACATATATATTCCTTGCGAAAAACGAGCTGTGAGTGTGGAAGACACTTCGGTAGCAAAAGACGTTTTGCCAATCCCACCAGGTCCGATGATAGAAATCAGAGCATGATCAATCAATTTCTCAGTCAGCACTTCTCTGGAATGTTGTCGTCCGACAAAGGTGGAGGGTCGATTGCGTAATCGTACTGCTGCCTTGAACGGTGTTGTGGACACTTCTTTCACAGCCTCAGGTTGCACAGTTTCACTTGCCATGAGGGTGTTGAACCATGTTTGATCAAAATCTGCAAATTCACGACCTGACGCCGAACGCGCTTCCGAGAATCGCTTGACGGTATTCCATAACATTGTAGCTTCCTCTATAGCAGCATCCTCTAGAAAAAGTCCTTCTTCCCAAAAAGCCTGAATGATCTGCTTCAGGCTTCCGATACTGGGCAGACGATCCCCATTCTCCCATTGCTGTACCGTCCTTGGATCTACGCCAGCTCGTTTGGCCAAATCCACTTGCCGCATTTTTTTAAAAGTGCCTTTCCGAGAAGGCCTTGTACGAATTTTTTTAATCCATTCATGGGGCCAATCGTTTGTGTATTTATCGTTTTCCATGACATCACCTGAATTTCATAGTCTAAGCAACCCTGAGCACACGAACAAACACGAACTCTTGTACATTCGTGTTCTGGATTGTAGCAGATAAAATAAGTCATATCAACACCAATTAACTAAGGAGGTAACACAGATGCCTTTAACTCGCATTGTCGCATTGAAAGGTCGTTCAAACGAAGAGAAAACGCAGCTCAAGGAAGTTGTTTTACAAACCATCGTGGATAAACTGCATGTGCCCGCAAATGATCGTTTTCTGATTATTGAAGAACTGGATCGAGAAAATTTCAGCTTTGATCCAACTTGTCTGGATATCGAAAGAAGTGAGGGTTTCCTAATCATTCAGGTCACCTTGAACCTGGGTCGTCCTGACGAAATGAAAAAGGAATTTTATGAAGCGCTCGCTGAAGAGTTACATCAGAAGGTGGGGATTCGAAAAGAAGATGTATTCATTAATCTGATTGAAGTTACCAAAGAAAACTGGTCATACGGCAATGGAATTGCTTCGTTTATTGTCTAGATCTGTAACAATGCATTCATACCTTATATAAGAGAGGAAGTCATAACTATGTCAACTTTACTATATGTAACAGCTCATCCCGGTAACCCCGAGACATCGTATAGCCTTTCGGCTGGCGAGCAATTCGTACAAGCTTATCGTGAAAGTCACCCTCAAGATGAGGTCGTGCACGTAGATCTGTATCAACGCAATATCCCACACATCGATGCAGACGTATTGGATGCTTGGGGCAAACTGCAAACAGGCGGCACATTCAATCAATTGACTGAAATACAGCAACAAAAAGTAACTCAATTGAATGAACTTCTCGAAGAATTCGTGGCTGCAGACAAATATGTTTTTGTGACACCCATGTGGAACTTTTCTTATCCTCCCGTAATGAAAGCTTATATCGATTCCTTTTGTGTCAGAGCCAAAACATTCAAATATACCGAAAACGGTCCAGTTGGCCTGCTACAAAACAAAAAAGCGTTCCACATTCAGGCAAGTGGCGGAGTATACTCATCAGGTCCTGTAGCGGATCGTGAGAATGGCAACCGTCATCTGGAAACAGTACTTCATTTTGTAGGCATCACAGACGTTCAGCATCTGTTTATCGAGGGTGTATCCACAGCAGGAGAACGTGCACCACAGATCAAAGCCGAAGGCATTGAACAAGCGCGTAGCATAGCACAAACATTTTAATGCTAGATATAAAATAACGATGTAAAAATAGGAATTACAATACGTCAACTTGTATCGCATCTCATTGTACCCATCACGCATTTTTCGGTCCATCCGTCATTTGCAGGATGGGTATCTTGATTCAAGGAGGATTCAGTCATGAAAGTAACTTACCACGGACATTCTGTAGTAAAGATCGAAACGCAAGGCACTATCATTTTAATTGACCCTTTTATTACCGGAAACGCACATACCGATCTTGATCCATCCACCATAGAAACAGACGTTATTCTGCTGACACACTGGCACGGCGATCATGTGGGAGATACCGTAGACATTGCAAAACGCAACAATTCACTGGTTATTGCTTCACCCGAACTCGCCGACCTGCTCGGATGGGAAGGCGTTCGTACACATGCCATGAGCATTGGGGGTGCGTATACGTTTGACTTCGGGCGAGTGAAATTGACACAAGCTTTCCATAGTTCAAGTTATGTAAACCAAAATTCGAAAACAATTACGTATACCGGCATGCCAACAGGAATTTTATTTACCTCTGAAGGAAAAACGGTGTTCCATGCAGGAGACACTGGCCTGTTTTATGATATGAAAGTGATTGGTGATCGCCATGCCATTGATCTCGCTTTTCTCCCCATTGGAGACAACCACACCATGGGACCCGAAGACGCGGCTGTGGCGGCTGAATGGCTTCAAGCCAAACAGGTGGTACCGATTCACTTCAATACCTTTCCGTTCATTCAGCAAAACCCGCATTCCTTTGTCGCGCTTTTGCCCAGTGGAGTAGGGAAAGTTCTAGAAGCCGGCGAAGGAATTGAACTCTGAGTTTGATTTGTATATCAAAACGGAATAATCGTTGTATTCTCAACAAAGTTCAGCTAAAATAAAGCTACAAATTTTATATCATGCTTGTTTTTATCCCCGGGTAAGAACGATAAAAAGCATTGAGTCTCAATCCCCACTAGGGCCTATGTAATGTAGGAGGGATGAGATTCAGTGCTTTTTTTGATAAAGAAGGAGGAGAGTACCATATGCGATTTTTAAGTGATTACGTTGTCAGACAAGGATTGAATGTACCTCAGGTGATACATTTAGTGGAAACGGTCTACAAGGCTAGGAGTGAAGAGAACACGGAGACTTGGCCGACAATCTTCTACGATTTTCTTCCAGGCAAGGCAGATATGGATATCAAATCAGGATATTTGAAGAGTGATAAGGTATTTGGACATAAAACAATCACATGGTTTGCCGAGAATGAAGCGAAGCAACTCCCCACCTTGACGGGGCTTATAAACGTATTTGATGCCGATACAGGCAGACCCTTAGGCATAACCGAGGCATCCTTTATTACGGGCATACGTACAGGTGCTTCGGGGGCAATCGGAGCAAAATACTTGGCCAGAAAAGACTCTGAAACTCTCCTTGTCGTAGGCTCTGGCAATCAGGCGATCTTCCAAATAGCTTGTGCCTTATCCGTGCTTCCGAACTTGAAAACGGTTTGTGTGGCCGGTAGGGACCAAGAGAAGCTGAGAACTTTTGTAAACGCCTTACCACACCGACTTCAATCTGAATTTGGTACGAACTTAGAGAACGTTACGTTTGAAGCAGCAGAATCGTTAGAAGAAGCTGTAAAAAGCAGTGATATTATCATCACCGTCACATCATCCAGAACGCCGATCATTAAGAGGGAGTGGGTAAAAGAAGGCACACACCTTTCTTGCATAGGTGCAGATATGACGGGGAAACAGGAGATTCACTCCAGCCTGATATCGCTAGCACGCCTGTATGTAGATGATCGGGAACACTGTATACAAGTGGGTGAGATTGAGATACCGCTGAAAGAAGGCAAGATTACAGAAAGCCATATATGCGGGGAGATCGGGGATTTAATTTTAGGAAAAATAAAGGGAAGAACCTCAAACGAACAAATCACCATATTTGATGCGACAGGTATGGCGATTCTGGATATATATGCAGCGAAAATCGCATTGCAGACTGCAGAGGTACGAAATCTCGGCGTTAAAATTGGCATCTAGGGAGAAAGAGAAATGACTTTTAACTATGAACATGTGTTACAAGCATATGATCGTATCAATAAACACCTGAAGAAAACACCACTTGAAGAGTCGTTCTATCTAGGCGATCTGAACAGAAGATACTTTTTCAAACTGGAGTCCTTCCAACGAGCAAAGAGCTTTAAAATCCGAGGGGCTTTAAACAAAATGATGACGCTATCCGAGGAAGAAAAGAACAGAGGCGTTGCCGCCATTTCTTCAGGTAACCACGGTAGTGCTGTGAGCTACGCGGCTTCCCTTCTCGGAATTCGTCCCGTCAAGGTGTTTGTTCCCGAAACGACAGCCCAAAGCAAAATTGATAAAATGAACTATTTCGGAGCAGAAGTGATGAAATTAGGTAAAGATTTTGACGAGGCTCATACGCTCGGCATGAAGTACATTCATGAACATCATTTAACGTATATTGATCCTTACTACGATGATCCGGAGATTTATGGTGGACAAGGCACGATAGGCATTGAAATTTTAGAACAAAACCAGGATATTGATACGATCGTCGTTCCAGTAGGCGGTGGGGGCCTGATTACAGGGATTGCGGTTGCTGCCAAATCGATCAAGCCGTCCATTCGAATTGTTGGAGTGCAAACCGAAGCCTGCCCAGCCATGATTAAATCTTACGAAGATCATACTTTATATGAACAATATCCTAGCGAGGAATCCCTCTGTGACGCACTCCTCGGTGGAATTGGAAAACTGAGTTACGAGATGGCTAAAGATTATGTTGATGATTTTATTGCCGTATCGGAGCATTCGATTGGCCGAGCCGTAAGTTTTCTGGCCAAAGAAGAAAAATACATTATTGAAGCAGGAAGCGCTACTGTAGTTGCAGCAATTATGGAACAGAGGGAACGAATCGGTGGTCGAAATGTCGCACTTGTGTTAAGCGGTGGCAACATTGATGGAGATGTACTCCTGAATATTTTATCCAAATACTAACACTTACACTTCATACTAAATACATGTTTAGTTGTTTTCGGTGAATTATACCTGTAAATCAATAACCCTCTTACCTGTGGAGAGAACGCTCTATAGGCATGAGGGTTATTTTCGTTCAAACAACGTGTCATATTAACAATTTGTTATCGAAGTTATCGTTTTATCATGTTGACTTCGAAGCGCTGACTCTATACTGAATATACGGAGATACACCAGAGTCTGATGACTCTCTCTGAAGAATATAGAGAAAGAAGGGGAGCACACGAATGAGTAATGCAAAAGCCACCCCATCCACCCAAGCCGATGTGATTCGTCCGAGTCCCCGGCGCAGCAAACGCAAAAAAGGCTTTAAGCGAACACTGGCACTGGATCTTATGCTACTGCCCGCTGTTATCTTGACGTTCATATTTGCGTACATACCGATGGGCGGATTGGTCATTGCTTTTCAGGATTACAAACCTTGGCTCGGGTTTGCCAAGTCTTCCTGGATCGGCCTGGAACATTTTCAATTTCTGTTTAGCATGCCGGAGAATGTACAGGTGATCTGGAACACTTTAATTATTGCGGGAATGAAACTGATTGGAGGTCTGATTGCACCATTGGTCTTTGCCTTACTCCTCAACGAAGTACGGAAGGAAACCTTCAAGAAGAGTATACAAACGTTCGTTTATCTGCCGCACTTTCTATCATGGGTTATTCTAGGCGGAATACTGCTGGACATGCTCGCAACAAAAGGCATGATCAATCAGTTTCTTGGGGCCGTGTTTGGCCTGGAACCAATCTTTTTCCTCGGAGAAGGTACCTGGTTTAGAATCGTTGTGGTCACCAGTGATATCTGGAAAGAATTCGGATTCGGCGCGATTATCTTTCTCGCCTCGCTGGCAGGTATAAACCCTGCACTATATGAAGCTGCTGAAGTGGATGGAGCGAGCCGGTGGCAACAAACCTGGTCCATTACGATTCCTGCCCTGATTCCGATCATGATTGTCGTAGGCACATTGTCGCTCGGAAATATTTTGAACGGAGGATTTGACCAGATTTTCAATCTATACAACCCACTCGTTTACGATAAGGGCGATATCATTGATACCTTCGTTTATCGGGTAGGTCTCATCGACGGGAAGTTTGGATTCTCGGCTGCAGTCGGGCTGTTCAAGTCGGTTGTCGGATTCGTTCTGATTGTGTTCGCATACCGTGCAGCTTATAAATTTGCAAATTACCGTATTTTCTAGAAAGGAGACCTTACCGGCATGTATCATAAAACAAAACCTTACAAAGTTTTCACCGTGTTTAACTATACGTTCTTAATTTTATTATCGTTACTCTGTATTATCCCGTTGATTCACATTCTCGCGGTCTCCTTCAGCGGTAAAGCAGCTGCCAATGCGAATCTGGTTGGACTCTTTCCGGTTGAATTTACTTTGGATGCTTATGAGAAAACATTGGCTAATGAAAACTTCATCCGATCCCTATGGGTTGCTGTACAGCGAACCGTGCTGGGTACACTTCTCAGTATGATTGTTGTCATTCTGGCAGCCTATCCGTTATCCCGCGAAAATCGAAGCTTTAAACGTCGTAATATCTACACTTGGTACTTTGTATTTACGATGCTGTTCAGTGGAGGCTTAATTCCATTTTACATTCTTATTCAGAAGCTTAATTTGCTCAATACGATGTGGGTGCTTATTCTTCCCGGAGCGGTATCTGTGTGGAATATGATTCTGTTATTAAATTTCTTCCGCAATGTGCCTAAAGAGCTGGAGGAAGCTGCATTCATTGATGGTGCGGGTTACTTTCGAACATTAGTCTCTGTCTTTTTGCCGGTGTCAATGCCAGCCATCGCTACACTATCCTTGTTCTCCATGGTAGGGCACTGGAACGCCTGGTTCGATGGTTTGATTTTCCTGACGGATCACGAAAAATATCCACTCGCAACGTTCTTGCAGACGATCATCGTACAGCAAGATTTCAGTAAAGTTTCAGTACGTCCCGAAGACCTGGAGAATATCTCACAACGGACGATAAAGGCGGCACAGATTTTCATTGGCATGGCACCGATCTTGGTGGTGTACCCCTTACTGCAACGCTTTTTCGTTAAAGGGATTGTACTTGGTGCTGTTAAAGAGTAAGACCAATTCAGGGTTAACTAAATTTTATATGATATGGGGGAGACAACATGTTAAAAACATGGAAAAAGCCGCTTCGCATTCTGATGGCTGCTACAATGTTATCTGGTGTACTCGCAGCATGCAGTAACGATTCTACATCACAGAAAAATCCTAGCGACAGTAATGAATTTTATTCCGCCCCGTTTGAAAATGGTAAGTATGTTGAACCGGTTACCATTTCGACGGTATTCCCAATCACTAGCAGCCTGAAATTCAAAAATGGGGAAAACATTGAAAATAACGTTCATACCAAGTGGGCTCACGATACACTAGGGATCGATATTAAGTACTTATGGACGGTCAGTGAACAAAATAATGCTTACCAGACCAAACTTCGCCTAATGCTCACATCGGGTCAAAAAATGCCGGATATTATCTCTTTCCGTGGCAGCCAGACATTAATCAGTGATTTAATTGAATCGGGTCAATTCGTGGATGCAGGAGAACTGTTCGATAAATATGCTTCGGATACGTATAAAAAAGCGATGGCGGAAGATCCGAATGTATGGAATCCCTACATCCGTGATGGTAAACGAATGGCAATTCCTATTCTGGAGAACGCTTACAACAATGATCCAGTGATGTACATTCGTGAAGACTGGCTTAAGAAGCTGAATCTGAAGGCACCAACAACATTAGATGAATTAGAAACGGTAATGGATGCCTTCGTCAATCAAGACCCGGATGGAAACGGGAAGAAAGACACCGTTGCTCTCTCTGTAGGGTTCAAAAACAATTTGAACACATGGATGGCAGAATCCGGCTGGATTTTTGGTATGTTTGGAGCGATGCCGAATCAGTGGAATAAAGCTGCAGACGGTTCGCTTGCATACGGCTCTATCCAACCAGAGATGAAACCGGCACTGGAGAAGATGAAAGAGTGGATGCAGAAAGGTTATATTGATAAGGAAGCGGGACTGTATGATGAGCCTAAGGCCGCTGAAGCATTCACTGCCGGCAAGTCTGGTATTATCGTTGGCCCTTATTGGATGACAGGCTGGCCAATCCCGGATCTGCAGCAAAATGTGCCAGGTGCTGAATATAAAGCTTATCCACTTCCTGCTGGTCCCGATGGTAAAATGGGACGCCACGGAACACCAATTAGTACGGGTGCTGTTCTGATCAACAAAGATATGGAACACAAAGACGCTTTCTTTGTATACCAGAACTATCTGTTTGATCACTGGGCTAATCCGGACAGCACAACATTCGTACACGGGTTTGCCAAAGGATATGATTATGATATCGGCCCTGACGGTGAGGTATATAAAGAGCAGCAAAGCGACAAAATTCCGGGCGGCTGGATTGATGCGATCCGTTATTCATTAACCTTTGATGGAGCGATCATTCCTAACCTGATGATGAATACGTTAGCTGATCTTGCGAATGGCAAAGAGCCGACCACTCAGTATGAGAAAAACCTGGCGGACCGAATCCCTGAACAGATTAAGGCAGCCAAAATTGTCATTGATCAAAAAGATATTGTAATGCCTCAGATGTTCACGGGTGTTCCAACGAAAACACAGGTTGCCAGAGGCGATATGCTGACCAAGCTGGAGAAGGAAGTATTGAACAAAATCATTTATGGCCAAGCGCCGATTGAGGAATTTGATACTTTTGCGGAGCAGTATATGACTTCTGGAGGTAAAGAGATCACGGAAGAAGTCAATGCATGGTATGACACGATAAAATAAAAAAACGAACCGCGCTTTACGTACAAGGGGTTTCATTGACCTGTGTACGTGAAGCGCGGTTTTTACTTTGTTTTATGCTACTTTCTTCACGATATGCCGCATTACTGTTCCCGGTATTCCTGCGGTGTCATCCCGAATTTATCACGAAACACCTTGATGAAATATTGGGAGTTGGCATACCCCAGTTTTTCGGAAATCTCATATATCTTATCCTGCGAATGGTTGAGCAGGTAGAGGGCAAGATCCATTTTCACGCTTAAAATATACTCACTTAAGCTGATACCTTGAAATTGTTTAAACAGCTTGGAGACGTATACCGGATGCAAGGATACATGATCTGCGATCGATTGAAGACTGAGGGAGTGCAAATTAGCAGAAACAAATGTCTTGATCTGATGAATAACGTCATGTTGCTCATCAAAAGACTGTTCTTCCAGCTTAATACGCAGCCGATCAAGCATGTTATCCGCCCAATCCGTAAGTTGGGAGACTGAACGGAAGGGCACACGTGGAACCCATTCGTTTCCTACCAGATCGGACAACAGCGCTTGGTTTTTGTGGGCAATGTAATGAAAGGCCGATAACAATACAATCTGAATCTCATCCAGATGTTCTTCGGTTTGTTCAGGTAGCGCACTATATCCGATCTTAATTCGGTGTAGACGTTCTTTGAATACTTCCCATTGTGCCGTTTCAAGTAAATGATTGAAGGTTGGAGGTTCATATAATATATGCAAAGAACGAATGGATACGGGGCGATAACTTTCCTCGAGGGAAAGGAAGTATCCCGTGCCGTTACCTACCTGCTTTTTGAGAGCCGATAGGGCTTGCTCGTACATGTCACGAATATCATGCTGAAGTCTACCTCCATGGCTAAGAATAACCGAAATGCCACCTTTCAGGTATTCATTAACATTGTGATGCAACTGCAGGGAAAGATGGGTGAGATCTTTACTTTGCTTCGTAATCTGCTCACTGTGATTCGTCTCTGGTGAAGTATCAATTTCGCTGGCTCCAGGTCCAGCGGGCTTTAACAAAAAGACCAAATAATCGTAATGATCCCTGCAATGCCAGGTATGAAAAGCCGTATTAAATAACTCACACGCAATGTTGGTCACAGCGTATTCAAACAATTGCAGGCTGGTCGTCGTATACCTGGTGAAATGCTCTTCCAACCGCACCAGAACAAGCTGCACATTATCTTCCGCACTGAAGGGTAACTGATAATGGCCCAACTTATCGTTCAAAACATCTTCTGAATAACGATTACCTTCAATCAGTTGATTCAGTAATCTGTCCTTCAGCGAAGGCAGATGCTCACGAAATGAGTTCATGGCTTGTTCATAGGACAAAGCCCTGCGAATCTGTTCTTCAATCGACAGCACTGTTTTTTCGAGACAGGATGCCAGCTTTTCGACATCCAGCGGTTTCAATAAATACTCGACAACACCATATTTCGTCGCTTCTTTGGCATACTCAAACTCGGCATAACCGGTAAGCAAAATGCAGGGAAGGTTGGGTTTTACCGCCTTGATCTGCCGTATCAGTTCAAGTCCGTTCATGACAGGCATTGAAATATCAGTGATCACAATGTCTACCGTTTGTTCCTCCAGAATGGATAATGCCTGCATGCCGGAGTATGCTTTGTGAATAACTTCAATACGGTATTGATCCCATGGGAATGAGATCTCAAGATCGTCGATCACATAGGATTCATCGTCAACTAACAGAATCTGATGCATCTGCAATATCCTCCTTATGTATAGTAATGATGTACGTGGTACCTTCATATAGGCTGGATTGTATGGACAAGCCCGATCGTTTGCCATATGTAAGCTTGATTCGCTGATTTACATTTCGGACTCCAGTTCCAATCTGTTCTTCTGGACGTGTTAATTCATCCATATGCTCACTGATGAGTGCAAGCCGTTCTGCTGGCATGCCTACACCATTGTCTGCAACCGTGATACGTATGAACTCCTGATCCTGCTCTGCACGAATTGTAATTTTCCCAGGACCCATGGAAGGTTCTATCCCGTGTTTGACACCATTTTCAACGAGCGGTTGCAGGATCATGCGAGGAATGCGAATAGATAGAAGCTGTTTTGGCACATGAATCTCACAGGTAATACTCTTTTTTCGCATATGTATGATGGACATGTAATGATTCACAAAACGGAGCTCCTCACCAAGCGTTGTATCCATATCTTCAATGCGGTGAATATAACGGCAATAGGCAGCCAGTTCCAGGGTCATGGCGGTTACAGATTCATAGTCTTTGACACTGGATTTGCTCTGAATATAGTTGAGGCAGTTATATAGAAAATGTGGATTGATCTGGGCTTGATACTGCTTCAACCTGGCCTCTTTGACCGAAAGCTCTCCAAGTAGCACCTGCTCGATTAACGTCTGGGTATTCTCGGCCATTCGGTTAAACGACCGGCCTAATATTCGAAACTCAAGAGTCTGGGTTTCATCAACACGGCTGGAGAAATCTCCCCGGTCAAAACGATCAATCGCTTTACGCAAACGAATAATCGGTTGTTGGATCTGATTTCGCAGCGCCAGAGTGTACAGTAGAGAGAGCAGAAGCATCGCCATCAGCGCCAGCACAAATAATGTATTGTTACGTGAGATAGACTGTTGCAATTGATTGGTAAGATGGTAATCAATAAAGTACAAATCGAGAATACTTGCTTTCATATAACTGATGAAATAATTCTGATCCTGAAATTTGATTTCGAAGAAACCGCTATCATTTCTGATCTGTGGAATAACCTGTGCGTCAGCTTCGGCAAGTTGTGAGGAGCCTGCTCCCCGGATTGCTGTCTTAAAATGCGAATCATAGAGCATGGGTGTCCCGGAAGTATATTCAGACATCATTTTCTGCAAAACCTCTAAGGATATTCGAATCTCAATGTACATCGGTCCTCGATGTCCCTTGGTAAGATGCGAATAATACCCCGTACCATCCTTGTTCATATGTAACGTCCATTTATCCAGCGGATCTTTGGACATGACAAACGGCTGAAATGAAAATTCACGGTCCGAAGATACGGTAGCCTTCTCATCTGGATAATACAGAATGATCGTATTGTTCCAAGCCGTTGAAGCACTGTTAAGAGCCAGCTTCTCCATCAGCTCGAGTTTGGCCTTATATTTAGCAAAATCATTACCGTAAGTGAGCGCATACGTATAACCTCTAACCGATTGATCCTCCGATAATGTCAGCGCATTCATTAATACCTGCTCGAATTGATTGGACAGCTGGGAAGACATGAAACGCACTTCACCCAGTTTGTTCTTCTGCAGCTCACGCTGAATTTCATCCACGTTTAATCGATAGATCCACCAAAAGATCAGGATGATTAGTACAAACATCAAAACCAGGCCCAGCGCCAGTTTTTGAAAAATAGAAGCGTTTTCTTTTGAAAACTTTTCCTTCAACATATTTTTCCCCCTGTGCAGCAAAGAAGCATAATGACTACCCTTTATTCTACAATATCTTGCTATATTAGGGGAAGGAACATGAGAGAGAGTGGGGGAGTTACAACCCATCGGCCAAGCGCAAACATTTTGATATCTGTCTAAAGATTTATGATAAACTGAGCTATATCAAATGCTGGAGGTACAGTATGGGGATTTGCACTGTTCTCTTGTATAGCTAATTTCATATACAGGAGGTTTAAAACATGGAAAACGTTCTACTTGATACTGATATTGGTGGAGACATTGATGACGCGATCTGTCTAGCCTATTTATTAAAAGAGCCACGGTGTGACTTAGTCGGCATTACCACCGTTTGTGGAGAGCCGGAGAAGCGGGCAGCCATTGCGAGTGCGATATGTAGAAACGTGAACAGAGACATTCCGATTATTGCTGGATTGGACACAACGTTGCAGCCTGTGCCTGTCTATCCAAAGCCTGACGGTGCGGCGGCCTTATCCAACTGGGAACATGATATCTATGACAAATCGGATGCGCCTGCTTTTATGTATGAGATGATTAGGTCTCATCCACGTGAAATAGTGTTACTCGGCATTGGAAACATGACGAATATTGCAACGTTGTTCAATACCTATCCTGATGCTGCATACCTGTTAAAAGGACTCTATGTGATGAATGGATATTTCGGCCATGAACCATTGCCTGAGCCCTATTACAATTGGAACTCATGGGCAGATCCGCTCGCATCTCAAATTGTTTTCGCTTCTAACATAGCGACTCACCGAGCCATCACACTGGAGATTACAGAACAATTGACTATAGAGGCAACCAGAGCTGGAGAACTTTTCCCTGCGAAATCCGAATTGATGAAATCCGTATTTGATTTTGGTAATTCGTGGCTGGAAAGCTCGAACAAGCTGACTCTACACGATCCGCTCGCGGCTGTTAGTATTTTTTATCCCGAAGTTTGTCAATTCGAAAAAGGATTTGTCCGCCTGGAAACCCAAAAGCAAACGTTAATGGGAGGTACCTCATTCGAAGCAGCCCGTAATGGCAACGTAGAAATTTCTCGGGAAGTCGATAAGGAACGTTTCTATCAAATTTTATCGGGTACGTTAAACTGCTAAAGAAATTCAATTCTTAAAACCGTTGTTAATCTGAAATATGATCAACGGTTTTTAGTTTTATTATTCTTCCATGTGTTTAGGACCTATCAAAAAAAGAACCATTTAAACTTAAATCCAACTGTTAAAAACATGAAATCCACCCCCACAAAATAAGCATGCGAAATGGTCGTGGAATTACTAAATACTCAGAATAGATTTTGGAGAAGATTTTGAGCATAGATATACTCCTTTGTTTTAATAGATTTAGCGAACTATTTTCTGTATAAAATCTACTCTTCAAACATTCGGTTATTTCATAAAATAAGTGTATAACTTCACTCCCCAAACGCCATTTTCTATACAAACGCAGATTTTGACTCAAATGCTGGCGACTTTAAGCTATCCTCATGGACAACGATATCTGACTCATTCGGGTATACGTTCGACACAGGAGTAGTTGCGATAGACAATATACATATTGGGATTTTATGGGTAACAGACCCCTTATAGCGGATGACTCGGAATAAAAAAATGTACAGAAGGACGACGTAGGGGAATGGTTCCGATCATTACTAGTGAAACTCACAACCAGCTATGGTCTATATGGAAAGAAATCTACTGTTCAAAACCGAACTATCATTAGATGGTTCGGTTTTTTATTCTTAGATACAACAAGGAATATTATAAATCAAGATCGAATACAAGATTAAGTAATTGTCTAATTTCCCAAGATTATCTACTGGGTTCCATTAAGACGATTTACCTTCTAAAGGGATGTGAATGGCTATCCTTTTATGAAAATAATTTGAAGGGATTGATAAGTATGAAAACTAAACAATTAATCAATTTGTATATGGACGAAAATAAGGGTTTTGAAAGCGAGGAGCTAATTAATGAAACTGGTATTACAGAATGTAAGGAAGAGTTTTGGTGAGAAAAATGTTTTAAACGATCTAAACTTTCAATTTGAAAAAGGAAAAATCTATGGCCTTCTTGGTCGAAATGGCGCTGGAAAAACAACATTATTCAATTGCCTAGGTGGCGAGATTCAGGCGGATGGCGGCGCAATGGAACTAGTTAACGATGCGACATCGCGGCACTTAGAGGTAGATGATGTAGGTTATGTTTATTCACTGCCTATGTTGCCAGAATTTCTGACGGGATATGAGTTTGTACGATTTTTTATAGATGTTAACGCTGATGTAATCGAAGGGCGAGGAAACAATATTGATGACTTATTCGATATGATGCACATGACATTAGAAGACCGTCACAAACTCATTAAACAGTATTCACACGGAATGAAAAATAAAGTTCAAATGATGCTATTCTTACTGATGAAACCCGCTGTGATTCTACTGGACGAACCGCTCACTTCCTTTGACGTCATTGTTGCGAGCGAGATGAAACAACTGCTGCGTGATCTGAAAAGGGACCATATCCTGATTTTTTCAACTCACATACTGCAACTGGCAACGGATCTGTGCGACGAGTTAGTTATTTTAAATCAAGGGAGTTTGACTCGGATTTCACCTGATATTCTCACTCAACCCGACTTTGAAGCACAGATTATTGAGTTATTGCGACATGAAGGCGAAGAGGGTAGCCAGAAGGAGAATGCCGATGCAGGGAATCTTTAATACAGTTTCTCTCATGTGGCAGTTGCAGGTGATCACGCTAGTCAACCGTTTAATATATTTCATGCAAAGGTTACCGGTGGTAGGCCCTCTCATTAGTGACCAAACATATGCTGCTTTCCGGGCGAAACGCACATTAGGTGCAGTCGCAGTAGTTCTAATGTTTGGAGCTGGTTTATTAGAAAGTTTAATCTACTTCTGCGGAATGCTCGCATTGCCCATACTTTTATGGACGGAAGATCATTATACGGATCGATTTGTACTCGCTCTTCACATGTATTTTTGCATTAGTGGCGTGATGGGTGCAGTGACGGGTGCGAAAGTGCTGGAAACAAATAAGATGAAGTATACTGCGATCAAGCTTATGCGAATAGCGCCAACTCGATATATGCGAGCTATACTGTTTCACAGGTATACCACATTTTTCTTATATCAAGGAGTGGCCTTTACACTGGTCTCCTTATTTTTCAATTTTTCGATCAGCCATGTATTGCAAGTCGTCGGAATCATGACTTGTTGGAGAGTCTTATGCGAATTTTTACATTTGGCAATATTTCAGCAGAAAGGCATTGTTCTCATACAGAAAACGTGGGCTACGAGTTTAACAATGTTAATCGCACTTGCTCTCGCTTACCTTCCTTTAACCCAATGGAGCATTCCTTTATTTGGGGCTACGATATTGGATCAACGTTGGTTTGTGACCATCATCGTGTTGTCAGGAACTGTCGCCGGGTATATTTTGCTCAAACATACGGAATATGCAGCCGCAGTGCGCGCAGTAACAAATAATGCTGATCCGCTGTTGAACACAGAACTCATGATCGCTGATCTTCAACAAAGAATCATCCAGTCGAAGGGGAGCGATCTTAGCCAGCCTTCATCCACTAACCTCCATGTCATTGAGCAGAGCGTCCAGAACACCGTAAACAAAAAGGGATACGAGCAGATGCATGATTTATTTGTTAAGAGGCACTCGAATCTCCTTCTCGCACCGATCCACAGACGTTTAATCGCTATTATGATCATTGGTTTATTGTTATCTTGCTTGGCATTCATTTTCAAAGATCATATTTCGCTGAATGTAGTAGAAAGATTTACGCCTTTACTCATTCTAGCCATGCTAAGTCTGACGGTAGGTAGTCAAATCTGCAAAATGTTATTCTATCATTGCGATATACCACTTATGCGTTATGCATTTTACCGTAAGGATGCGAAACAGCATTCCCTTTTGAGGTTTAAATATATATTAAGCACCAATTTAAAATTAGGCTTGTGTTTTGCGGCTGTCACAAGTGTGCCTGTACTCATATTAAGTGAGGGACGGAATATAGATTCACTTCTTGCTATCTGGATTTTAATCATTACGCTGGCTGTTTTTTTCTCAGTACATCATCTATTGTTGTACTATGTACTCCAGCCCTACACAGTCGAGTTGGAGACCAACAATCCTCTTTTTACAATCGTGAACAGTCTGATCTCATTAGGTATTGTTGTCGCGATCTTTCTAGGGCCTGCACTCTGGTTGTTAACTGCTGCCATAATCGTGTTGACGGTAGGTTATCTATTCAGTGCTGTACCTCTTGTCAGCAAATATGCTCATCACCATTTTAGAGTCAAATGAGAGTGAACATATTAAACGTTTAACATTAATCCTCCCTTTTAAAAAGAAGGGGGGATTTTGTTATTCATCTGGCATGCAAATGAGGAAGAGATCAATGTGATACTTGAACAAATATCCGTATTTTATAGTCGTCTGGATTCTTTTCTGTCCAATAGGTGTGCAGTTCCAATGCATATACATCTCCGCTTATATTCATTCCTTTACTTGCAATGAAATTTTTAATGACAGAATACGTTTGTGGCATGCTATCGTATGATCCTTTGTGATCTATAACTGCATATAAACCTGCAGGTTTGATCAACATCTTTTCTTCAGGAATGGAGGTCTTTATTTGGTTTGCTATGTATTCAGGATAATAGCCCCCGGATTCAAATCGGTCTTTACTTATAATCGTCCAAATCGCAAATTCATGATCGATATAGTGTGTTTCACAAAAGTCTCGATGTTCGGTTAATTTTTTGGCAAACTCCTTATCACCATCACCTATATCCAGTTGGGTAGTTATAAAATATTCCTCTAGGCATTCTAGAATCATTGGTGCGTTTCGTAACTCTACTGTTGCTTCCTCTGTCATCTTGATGGCACTTGTCAAAATATTTTGCATCTGAGTAATTCTACGTTGTTCTCTTTCCAACTCCACCTGTTTTTCTTTTAACATATTGATTAATAGAGGCGTATTTTGCTTCTGGAGAAACACCTTGATTTCCTCTAGTGAACTCCCAGCTTTTTTGAGCACAATAATCAAATCAAGTACAAGACATTGTTGAACGGAATAATAACGGTAGCCTTTAGAATTGACAAATTCAGGTTTTAACAGTCCAATATCATCATAATGAAAAAGGGTATGTTTAGTCACTCCGCAAGTTTTAGCTAGTTCACTGGTTGTGAAATATTCGTTTGATATATTCGACATTTTTCTATCCTCCATGCCTCTATAGCTATGTATTAAATTCGCTGAAAATGTTTGTTGACTATAGGGTTACCCTATACATTATAGTTCAATATGTTAAAAGTTTAAAATAATTCGTACGGAGGAAGATTACTTATGTCAACATTCAAACGCTGGATGATTTTAATCATTGTATCCAGTGCACTCTTACTCATCGTCATGGATATGACCATTCTTTACACGGCTATGCCAACGTTAACACATGAATTAGGTGCGACTGCTTCACAAAAATTATGGATATTAAATGGTTACTCACTTGTTATGGCGGGTTTGCTTCCCGCAATGGGGACATTAGGAGACCGCCTGGGTTATAAACGGGTTTTCTTAATAGGTTTGATTATATTTTCAATCGCTTCACTTACTGCGGCATTTGCTCCCAACCCCTATGTTTTGATCGCGGCAAGGGTACTTCTTGCTGTCGGAGCATCGATTATGATGCCTGCTACCATGGCAATCGTCAGAGTTACGTTTACAGATCCCCGTGAGTTAGGCTTGGCTATTGGTATTTGGGGTGCTGTTGCCTCAGGAGGTGCAGGACTTGGACCCATTGTTGGTGGACTTCTTCTCGAGTATTTCTCGTGGGGATCTGTATTCTTAATTAATTTACCGATTGCAATACTAGCATTTGCACTAACCATACTGATCGTTCCTAAACATGAAGGGAATAGAAGTAAAAAATTTGACTTAACCAGTTCAATCCAAATTATGATTGCCTTGGTGACTCTAATTTATGCGATCAAGGAGTTTACTCGCCGCGAAGGTTCGGTAACTTTTGCAGTAATCGGAGCTGCTGTCGGCATTGTGGCACTTCTTATCTTTATACGTCGTCAAAACAGAAGTTCTGACCCACTTATTGACCTTTCATTATTTAAGATACCTCTGTTTACCACAGGATTTATTACGGCATTGGTAGGTTTATTTGCTATGACGGGAATCCAATATATTGTGACGCAACGCCTTCAATTAATAGAAGGTTTCAGCCCACTACTAGCCGGAGTATATACGTTAACGATCCCTTTTGCATCTGTCATTGCAGCTCCAGTGACCGGAATGCTCTTGAATCGCTTCAATGTTATTTATATCAAGGGTGCTGTTCTATTCCTTACAGCAGCAGGATTAGGAATCTATCTTGTACAATTTGATTCGGGCATTGCTGGTCAGGTATTTGGACTAGCCATTTTTGGAGTAGGCTTAGGTGGCGGGATGACGGTAGCATCTCATTCTATAATGAGTAGTGCTCCGTATGAAAAAGCAGGTATGGCTGCATCGATGGAAAGTGTGGGATATGAAGTTGGTGGAGCTACAGGAATAGCCATAATCGGCAGTCTATCAGGTCTTGTGTACACATTAACCATGAAAATCCCAACAGGATTGACTGTTCCAGTAAATGTGAAAGATAGTTTGGATGAAGCTTTAATCGTAGCAGAAGGGCTGCCTGGAACAGTCTCGGAAACATTGAAACAGGCCGCGCGATTTGCGTTTGATCAGTCCTTTTTTGCTGTTATTGTAGCCCTTATTGTGTTATTGGTAGTTGCTTCATTAAGCATGTTATGGATTGGATCACGATCAATGAAAAAAGCAGAAGAACCGCGGCGCTTGAGATAAGGTAAGGGGGAACAGACTCTGTTGATCGACAACATGAGACAGGAATTGTGATAACCATCTGGAGGCGATAAAAGTGCTTGAATTAGAGTTTACAACGATAGAGACCTGGGATAAAGCCTTGTGGGCGCGAATAGAGCGGATCTATCGAGAGGCTTTTCCATACGGCGCCAAGACAAAAGTGATTCTGCGCAGCATGCTGGATCGGGGAATTGGTTATTTACACACGGCCATGCATCAGGGAGAAGTGATTGCAATGGCCGTTACTGGACTCGGGGGGAAGGGCGAAGAACGCATCTTGATTATCGATTATCTCGCGGTTGAACATAAGTTGCGTGGATCAGGCATTGGGACATGGATGCTGGAGCAACTTAAAGCTTGGGCAATAAGGGAACATGGGGTCGAAGGCATAATTATCGAGGCAGAGTCCGGGACAACAGAGGCTCATCTGGAACGCATTCAGTTCTGGCAACGCAACGAATTTGTCCTGACCTCCTATGTTCATCAATATAGCATGGTGCCAGAACCGTATCAGGCAATGATTTTGCCACTGGATAGAAGCAAGCATGTGCCTGATGATGGTAAAGCACTATTTCGTTATATCAATGCTTTTCATAGGGTTGCTTATCGGAAGAGCTAGACGCAGTCTAGGTTATACGATTCTCACTGCGATATTTAGAGGGAGACTGGTTATAATATTTTTTAAACGAATGACTGAATCGTTCCGGTGTTGAAAAACCTGCCGCGATCGCTACCTCCCGAATCGGCAAATCGGTCGTCAGCAAAAGCTGTGCTGTAGCCTCCATACGCGCTTGCCATTTCTTGTCCTTAAACGACATTCCGTATTGCTTCTGCACGGTCCTTTCTGTCTGTCTTGTGCTTAGTCCAATTTTATCTGCAAGCTGTTTCAATGTTATGGATTGATAATCATATAAGAAACTGTTCTCAATGGTCACAAGCCTGCTATCATTCAATGTTTTAACAGGTGCATTCAGTACCGCGGTGGTACCTTGGTAATAATGTCTGATTGTTCGAGCTACAATCATCTCAAGTATGTTCGATGTCATTTGATGAAAACCTATATGTTTGAGTGACACCTCCCGAGCAAGCATCTCAAATAAAGTCATCATGTTTTCCTGATCGGGGCCGATCCAGAAAGGCGTATCCAGTAGCCACCTCGAGAGAAGCCCCTTTCTCGGAAGATCTCTTGTGTTTTGTTTCAGTTGAAGCGGTCCCGTAATAATCTCGAAGAAAATACAATACTCAGCCATGGGGTCCGTTTGATCTGGAATTTGCTCATGCTCGACCTCAGGGCCAGTCATAAACAACGTGCCGGGCGTTAAGGAATAATGCTGGCCGTCGGCAATAAGAAGCCCCTTACCGCTCGGAATATAATGAAGCTCATAGCTTCCATGACTGTGGCTGTGTTTGGGCATCGTTTGATGAAAATAACCGAATTTTACATAAAGTACGTTAAGGACAAGGTCATCGAGTTTTAACTTGATATCCATATCATCAATATCTATCGGGGGTAGATTCATGGTCTATTCTCCTCTGTCATAATGCGACATCATGAACGGAACTTGGTCGGCTCTTGTGATAACACAACTCCATTGCTCATCTTTATAATTATATCTATGAATCCAAGATTGGGAAACGGGGGAGAAGAAGTTGGGAAAAACGAAAACGCGAACTAATCTGTACGATAGAGGCAATTACGCTCTGCATTATACCGAAATACCCGCTTTAAATCCGGGTCATGCCTGGAGAGATGGCATGGTGAGTGGTAATGGAAGAAACGGCTATATCACGTCAGGTTCACCGTATTCCGACAGCTTTATTTTTCAACATATGTGGTTCAATTTCCCTTCCGCTGACCCCAGAGAGATACCACCAGAACTGACTAGTCAATTGCAGGAAGCCAGACAAAATGTATTTGAACAGAATGACCAATGGAAAATCAAACACAACAATGGTGAGACCCGTGTAAGAACATTCTATTACAGCTACCATCCAGGTCATCAGCTTCGCTTGAACATGGTGAACAGAGGACAAGTTGCAGATTATGAACGTTGGACGAACTATGAAACGGCTGAAACTGGCGTAAAATATCGTGACAACGATGGCCAGTGGGTACGGACCTCGTTTACATCCAGAACAGATGACGTGTCCATCACCAAGCTGGAGCATTCGGATCTTGGCAAAAAAATAACTATGGTGTTGCAGCTTGATGATATATCACATATGGACGGAGCGCATAATGGGATGTCCGAAGTTCATGCACTTCAATACAAAAAACTGGTGGATCCCGAAGCCCGTTATCTTGCTCAAGTGGCCCACTATCCATCTTATGCTGGCAGTGAGTTGTGCCATGGAGGATATGCCGGAGTCACTCAAGTTATTGTTGTTAATGGTACGAAGGAACGTATTGTGCTGGAAGATACCCACGAGGAGATGAATGTAGGACTTGAACGGAACCCTGCAATTCAGATTAAAGATGCCGATGCCGTATTTCTGATCACAACTTCGGGACGAACTCATGAAATGGGCAGTATAGAGAACTTTGCCGACTGCTCAAGCTACTTCCTTGTAGATGAGTTGTTACAGCACACCCAGTCGGTCGTGGAGAAGTATAGTCATGCGCAATGTGCATTTGATTATGAACAGGCACTTTCATTACATGCCGCATGGCATTCCCGTGAATTTAACACTGTACGTTTTGCCCTCGATGGTGATGAAGAACACAAGGATGTAGATAATCTGAAACTCATCGAACTGCAACAAGCATCCCCAGAGCGAATTAATCATGCTTTTATGGAACAGGTCTATAACCAGGGGCGGTATGCTATGATCTGTTGCAGCGGAAGCAGTGCACCTCGCTTATACGGAATGTGGACAGGGGAGTGGAATCCGGGATGGAGAGGCATTTACACACTTGATGCGAATGTGAACCTGCAGGTCGCAGCCATGAATACGGGGAGTTTGACACAAGCTCAGCTTGGGTACATCTCATTTTTTCTCAGAAATGCCCCGGATTTCGAAGCGAATGCCCGTATGGCCTACGGCATGCATGATGCGATTCAGGTAAGTGTTAACTCAGACGGAGATCGTGCTATGCATGTCGAATATGATAACGACTATCCTTTTGAATACTGGAATGCCGGCGCGAGCTGGTGTTTACTTCCTATTTTTGAATACTGGCAATGTTTCGGCAATCGCGATATTCCCATAGTAGAGGACATGAACATTGATCGTCTGCAACCGCTGTTATCTGTCAATGATAACGGCTTATCTGATGAGGCATTTGTTAGTTTGAAAGAACGCGGTACGCTGAATCTGCTTCAAGATATTTTGCTACCGCTGCTCACTAAACAGGCTAACTTCTGGGAGCAAATCTGTACACCTGAGTATTTCACAGATGTTGCGGGACAATCACGTTATGAACCAGGCAAACAATCATTACTTGCCGGAGAGCGTTATATGATTATTCCTACGTACTCTCCTGAAAATCACCCAATCGGTTATAACAGCACCATCACCGCTAACGCTACGATGGACATTTCTGCAGCACGAGATGGATTAAACATGGTTATTCAAGCGGAGATGGCTTTAAAGCGCCCAGGATATGACAAAGCGGTAGGCAAGTGGAACAAGTTGCTGGAACAGTTACCAGCATATCGTTACGATGAAGATGGTGCGCTCTGCGAATGGGCCATGGCCGAGTATATTGAAAACAACAATCACCGGCATTTGAGTCATTTATATGCTGCCTGGCCTGCGTATGAAACCCACAGTGATGCTGACCTCGCATCGGCTTCTGCTGTAGCTCTGGCAAACAGAGACCAGTTTAACACAACGGATGCCACAGCAGGACATGGCTGGATGCATAAAGCACTCGTACATGCACGCTTGAAAAATGCAGATGGTGTCCTTCATTCACTTCTGCCGATGATGATCGAAGGGGGTTATTATGATTCTTTAATGACTGATCATGATACCAACCGTAGAAATCATTGTTATTGTACGGACACAGCTTTTGGTGTAGTTGCTACGGTACAGGAAGCACTGCTCTATTCCAACACGGGAGAGATTGAAGTGTTGCCTGCACTTTCTTCAGACTGGATATCGGGTCACATCGAAGGGCTAATGGCAAGAACACAAGTGCAAGTAAGCCGTTTGTCTTGGGACCAATCCGTGGGGATAACAAGCGTAGTTTTGTCCTCACTTATTCAAAATAACACCATTCGACTGAGTTCGGGGTTGCCATGGACAACCGCGCTGGTCGATGGAGTAGAGGTACAAGTTCACATGCATGGCAAGCAGAAATACGTGAACTTAACACTGCAAGAAAATCAGGAGACTTCGATTGTTTTTAGTAGAGCATAGATATGGATTCAGTAGAAACTGACTTTCTTTGAGCATCGTAAAATCCTTTTACAAATATTATCAGTAAGTTATAATACAATCACCCGATGAAATTACCCAACAATAAAGTGAAATATTGTTATTATTCAGTGAAGGAGGTATTGTTATGGTCAAGAAAAAAATTTCCACTGCCCTGAGTGCAACTTTAATCATTTCTATGTTAGCTGCTGGTGTAATCGTTGCGATCCAAGGCACAACCACGTTAGAGGTAGCGAAAACAGCAGGGGATAAAAAGGTTGAAGTTATCAAAGGTATTGAAAACAACTGATACAACTGTCACTAGAATTAAAAGACTGCAACATGATAGAATTTTGATAACATAATGAATGGATTAACCTCAGAATAGTTATATCATCTGAGGTTTTTTTCATTAGTGCAAATATTCTGCTTGAAAATCGCAGGTTTTCAATTGGTGGAGGGAGATATGGACTACAATTCAGGAGAAAAAGCATGGTTTGACACGAAACAACTTAGAAACTCTACTATAGCGGCGGGTCGTCGTCATACCGCCCGTCTTCGATCAGACGGTACAGTGACAGCAGCGGGTGATAATAACTACGGACAATGTAACGTAAGCGATTGGAACCACATCGTCGCAGTTGATGCTGGCAATGTTCATATGGCTACGAACACGGGTAATGCCCACACCGTCGGTCTTAAATCTGATGGTACGGCAGTAGCTACAGGTTGGAATAAGCACGGGCAATGCAATGTAAACGAATGGCGCGATATGGTTGCTGTTTCAGCTGGTTGGTGTCGCACTGTCGGGGTTAAGTCAGATGGAACCGTGGTTGCAGTGGGGCGAAATAACGAAGGGGAGTGCAACGTTAACAGCTGGCGCGATATTGTAGCGGTCACGACGGGGGACTGGCATACAGTCGGCCTCCAATTAGACGGTACAGTAATAGCCGTTGGTAACAATAAGTATGGACAATGTAACGTTAACGATTGGAGCGACATATTAGCTGTTTCCGCCGGGTACCTTCATACGGTTGGGCTTCGATCGGATGGTACGGTTGTGGCTGTGGGTAGGAATAAGGAAGGTGAATGTGACGTAAGCGGATGGCGTAATATTGTAGCTATTGTCGCAGGAAGTTATCATACGGTAGGTCTAAAATCGGACGGTACAGTCATTGCTGTGGGTTCGAATAAACATCAGCAATGCGTTATAAGTGAATGGCAAGATATTAGAGCTATTTCAGCAGGATGTACCCATACCATAGGACTGAAATCAGATGGTACCATGGTTGCTGTGGGTGATAATGATTATGGACAATGTGATGTAATCGAATGGAGTAACATCATGAATAAATAAAAGGACACCCACACAAATAAAATGTACCCCTTGTAAAGGACAAATTAAA
>NZ_JACLIC010000013.1:0-17619 GCF_019748695.1 Paenibacillus cucumis (ex Kampfer et al. 2016)
GTCACTCCTGCCAGACCTGTTGCTCCGGTCGCACCCGTCACTCCTGCTAGACCTGTCGCTCCGGTTGCACCCGTTACTCCTGCTAGACCTGTGGCTCCGGTCGCGCCCGTTACTCCTGCTAGACCTGTCGCTCCGGTTGCACCCGTTACTCCTGCTAGACCTGTCGCTCCGGTTGCACCCGTTACTCCTGCTAGACCTGTCGCTCCGGTTGCACCCGTTGTTCCTGTTGCTCCCGTAGCTCCCCCGGTTGCTCCTGCTGGCCCCGTCGCTCCGGTTGCACCAGTCGGACCTGTCGCCCCGGTTACTCCCTGAGCTCCAGTCACACCCGTCGCTCCCGTAGCACCGGTTGCGCCTGTGACTCCTGTCATACTCGGAGTTTCCCCCAGCAACTCAGAAGAAACTAAACGATGTGCTGTTACCAAAGAGCCTGTGCTGCTTTTTCCCCATACGGAGACTTGAAGAGGATCATTAACCGTCGCTGTAGTAGTAAACGTGAATTCAAAGGCATCCAGATTGGCAAAATAGTTGTTCGTTATCACTTGATTTGGTGCGATGTCCAAAGATTCACTGACATACAAAACTCTCAATCCGCCGCTCATATAATACCCTTGTATCTGTACAGTTGAGGATGTAACTTCACTGCGGTTATCAATTCTAACCGTTACGGATTGAGTTGGTCTAACACCACTAACAGCGTTATTTTCGATCGGCCCTGTCGATAAAAAGCTCATCGCTACATTCCCTTCTTTCGAAAAAAGTATTTTCTACAGATCTTTAACTGTTTGTTCGTGCTCCACTACCCGGTGTGCATCCACCAATTGACCTGACGCATCTTTGCCCCACACTGAAATTCCGACGTCTCCCACTCGTTCATCGCTTAATCCAAACACAAATTCAAAAGCATCTAGATTTGCAAAATAATTTCGGGTCACTGCTTTATTTGGTGCAATACTGATCACTTCACTTACATACAGCGTTCTTGTTGTACTCAGCACATAACCCTGAACGGATACACTTACCGCATCTACAGCAGCCCGGCTCACCAATCTGATCGTTACCTGTTGTGTCGGTCTAACCCCGGAAACGGCATTATTTTCGATCGGTCCAGTTGATAATATAGCCATTTTCCCATCCCACCTTTTGTGAACCTCTTACTCTAGCATTACTTGACATCATGGATCACATATTAGTCATATTCATTCACTAGATCAGCGGTGTGGACCATAGACAGGGGACAGTTCACCATTATCAAGCCATAAGTGCCATTAATACCTAAAACTTCATCCATACTGAGCTTGCAAATATGTATAATCCGTGCTTATTTCAACCCAAAAATGACCGTTCCTCATGAAATGAAGGAGCTACGGCCACCATTGGATACATCTTATTGATGTCACTCTTACAAATGAATAAACCTCCACCTAACTTTTTCTTACAAATTTTGATAGAAAATGATTGTATTGTGGCAGAAATGTGATATGATATCGTCAAATACAAAAACATTTTTAAACAAAAATGAAAAATAATTACATAAAACGAGTCACAACTCTGTTTTTTCTTTTTAAAACCATTCTATTGAAAGCGATTACATTAAACAACAGGACAAATTATATACTTTTTCACACACAAGTTCGTACTTCCCCCACCCTATTCCTGGGTTACCGCTGTCAACTTGCTACAGTAGATAGCTATTCTCTGTACAGGTTGTATGGCTTAAGCCATAGATCACAAACATGAACGATTCAATCGATCTCTTCTTTGAAAGGAGGTGTGATAAAGAACATTTACTCATCATTCTTCTTGTTCTTCTCACTGTAGCTCCCTCATCAAACAGCTCTGTTCAACCATTCAGCGTAACACTCAATAACACTATTCCATACTAATTCAATGGAGGCGAACGTATGAAGATCCGTAAACCATTAGCTCTGCTGATGTCACTAATTTTGATTTTTTCCACTCTACCTGCCGAGTCAAGCTATGCAGCAAATAATGCTGTTGCCAAGACGCCTGTGAATGCCAATCCGCTCGTCGATCACAAATTGGGAGCTGATCCTTACGTACTCGTTCACAACAATCGGGTCTACGTATATATGACAGGGGATACCTACCTCTACAACAACGACGGATCTGTTCGCGAAAACAACTACGGCACCATCGGCAGAATCAGCGTGATCTCCTCGGCTGACATGGTGAACTGGACCGACCACGGCTACATTCCGGTAGCCGGTGCAAACAATGCCAACAATGGACAAGGCATTGCCAGATGGGCAAGCCAGTCTTGGGCACCAGCGATGGCCAAGAAAACCATCGCGGGCAAAGATAAGTTTTTCCTGTATTTCGCCAACTCGGGTGCAGGTATCGGTGTTCTGACTGCTGATTCTCCAATCGGCCCTTGGTCTGATCCACTCGGACGTGCGCTTGTCACACATGGAACGCCTGGCATGTCGGGTGTAACTTGGCTCTTTGACCCAGCTGTGCTTGTTGATGACGACGGCTCCGCTTATCTGTATGCAGGCGGCGGTATTCCGAACGAAAATAATGCAGCTTCCATTGCAAATCCAAAAACAGCACGTGTCATTCGTCTTGGCGCCGATATGACCAGTGTAGTTGGTAGTGCCACGACCATTGACGCACCTTATCTGTTCGAAGATTCAGGTATTCATAAGTACAACGGCAAATATTACTATTCATATTGCATCAACTTTGCTGGAAACCATCCGGCAGCCTACCCAAAAGGTGAAATCGGATATATGGTAAGTGACAGCCCGATGGGGCCTTTCACATACAAAGGACATTTCCTCAAAAATCCGGGGGCATTCTTCGGTGTAGGCGGTAACAACCACCATGCCGTGTTCCAGTTTAATAACCAATGGTATATCGCATATCATGCACAAACAGTGAGTAAAGCCTTCCTCGGTGATGGCAAAGGATACCGTTCTACCCACATCAACAGACTGACACATAACGCAGACGGATCGATTCAGGAAGTGCAGGGGAACATGACCGGTGTGCCTCAGACAGCTAACCTTAATCCGTATAACAGAGTGGAAGCCGAGACCATTGCTTGGCAAGCTGGCATCAATACACAGCCGACTCAAGCAAGCGGTGGACCAACGGCCAACCAAAATGTGACGAATATCAATAATGGGGACTGGGTCGCTGTTAGTAATGTGGATTTTGGTTCAACAGGTGCATCGAAATTCAAGGCCAACGTAGCTTCTACCGGAAATGGTAACATTGAACTCCGCCTTGGCAGCCCGACAGGTACTCTGATCGGCACGCTTAACGTTACTTCAACAGGTGGCATGCAGAACTGGCGTGAGCTCGAAACCAATATCACCAACACAACAGGACGTCATCATCTGTATCTGGTATTTACAGGCTCAGGTAACGGAAATCTGTTCAATCTGGATTACTGGCAGTTTACTTCCGGTTCCGGTGGTAACCCCAATCCAAATCCAAACCCTAATCCAAATCCAAACGTGACTCGCGTTGAAGCGGAAAGCATGACCCTTGCCGGTCAATATGCCGGGTTGATTAGTTCTCCTTTTAACGGTGTGGCGCTCTATGCTAACAATGATTCTGCGTCTTACAATCAATTCTTTGCTAACCCTACACATCAGTTCTCTCTTCGCGGGGCTTCCAACAACAATAGTACAGCCCGTGTTGATCTGGTTATTGGCGGGGTAACCGCTGGTTCGTTCTTTTTTACCGGAACACAGCCAACGGTACAAACTTTGCCGAACATCACACATGCCACAGGGAATCAGGAAATCAAACTGGTTGTGACCACGGATAATGGTACCTGGGATGCTTACATCGATTATCTTGAAATTTCGTAATCATTCATAATGATCTGTCGATTTTGACATTCCAGGAGGGTTAGTTATGTGGAAAAAAATCGGGTTGCTCCTGCTCACACTTCCTCTGCTGTTAACATCATTGCCATTGACCCCGCAGTCTGCCTCTGCGGCAACGTTTAACAATCCGGTCATTTATGCAGATGTGCCGGACAGCGATGTCATCCGCGTGGGCAATACCTTTTATATGACCAGTACCACCATGCATATGAACCCGGGCGTTCCTGTCATGAAGTCAACCGATCTGGTCAACTGGAGCATTGTGAACTATGTATATGACACACTTGGCAACGGTGATGTACAGAACCTGAATAACGGTCAGAACGAATACGGGCGCGGATCTTGGGCCAGTAGCCTTCGCTACAACAATGGCACCTACTACGTCGCATTCGGTTCCCTTTCCACAGGAAGAACGTACATCTATCAGACTAGTAACATCGAAACTGGACCATGGACGCCTTACACGTTGAACAGTTATTACCATGATCCCTCCCTGCTCTTTGACGGAAACCGTACGTTTCTTGTCCACGGCAGTGATAACATCAGCATCGTTGAGTTAACACCTGATGCCAAAGCTGTGAAATCCGGCGGCCTGAATCAGGTGCTGATCCCGAATGCTAGTCATATCGCTGGCTCCAATATGATTGTAAAGGCAGAAGGCGCACACATTCAGAAGATTAATGGCATGTATTACGTCTTCTTGATTGCTTGGCCTGCCGGTGATGGACGAATCCAGCTCGCCTATCGTGCGAACTCATTGACAGGGCCGTATACTGGCAAAGTGGTGCTCAGAGATTCGGGCATCGCGCAAGGAGGTATCGTGGATACCGCTTCTGGTGCATGGTATGGTTTCCTGTTTCGCGACCGAGGAGCCGTTGGACGCATTCCATATCTGGTACCGGTAACCTGGTCGGATAACTGGCCCGTATTCGGGGTGAATGGCAAAGTTCCATTGACGATGAACATGCCTGTGGAAGGACAGCCAGCCGCTAAAATCTTCGGTTCAGATGAGTTTAATGCGCCTTCGGGCACATCTATTCTCTCGAAGTTCTGGCAGTGGAATCATAATCCTGACCCGTCAAAATGGTCCTTGAGCCAGCGTCCAGGTTTCATGCGGCTGACCACAGGCAAGCTCAGCAAAAATATATTGGAGGCTCGCAATACGTTGACACAACGCACGTTTGGGCCAAAAAGTACAGGCATTACCGGCTTGGAAACGGCAGGTATGAAGGATGGCGATTATGCCGGCCTAGCCGCTTTTCAGGCCAAATATGGCTTTGTAGGCGTCAAGATGACAGGCAATACCAAGTCAATCGTAATGACAAATGCCAGTTCCGGCACGATGACAGAGGTGGCAAGTGTGCCCCTGAACCAGAATAAAATTTATCTGCGGGTCATCTGTGATTTCACCAATCAGACAGATAAAGCCTATTTTGCTTATAGTCTGAATGGAACGAACTGGACAACCATTGGCAATACGCTACAGATGTCCTATACGTTGCCACACTTTATGGGTTATCGCTTTGCATTGTTTAACTACGCAACCAAATCTACCGGAGGCTACGCTGATTTTGACTTCTTCCGTGTGGAGTAAGCGTGATGAACGTACTGCTGATCTTTAGAATCAGTACTGCGAATCGAGGTACACTTGAAGTACACTTGAAGTACAACTGTGGCCTGGAATTCCGCTATGTGCGGAGCCAGGTCATTTTCATTATTTTTACGGAAACATCTCACTTGAACGCTTTAATATATTGGATATACGCTTCAGCACTGTGGTTAATCTCTTCATCACTTGCCTGGAATGAGGCACCAAAGACAGCATAATGCGGCAGTGCAGTAACGCCCACATGATTCATGCTTGCCTTGAACGGTGCAATCAGTTCTTCTACACTAAAACCTACCGGCTGTCCTTTTCCGTAATTCTCCCGCTGATCCCCGATTGTCATTGCCAGTCCCATCTGCTTTCCATGCAATCGATTGCCCTTTAATCCATAAGCCCATCCATGCGTGAATACTTCATCCAGCCATTTTTTGAGTAACGGCGGGTAACTGTACCAATAGAACGGAAACTGCAAGATAATATGATCATGTGCCTCCAGTAGCTCCTGTTCGTGAGCAATGTCGATGTTCCAGTCAGGATAAGCTTTATATAATTCGTGGATATTCACCTCATCTGGGTGCTGCTCCAGCTCCATTTTCCAGCGGCGATTCACTCTTGAAGTTGTCATATTCGGATGTGCCAGAATAACCAGTGTTTTCATTGCATGCCTTCCTCTCTCCAAAACAATTTGATTTCTTTCCTTGATATACGGATCATTATCCACCCCGTCACCCTAAAAGAAAATACACACAATGAAGTAAGATACTTACCTCAAGGTGTGTATGGACTTCTGTTTTGTAACTGTGAGAAAATAAATAGTTATCCCTGTAAATACGTATAAATACAACGAGGTGATATGAATGAAGGAATATCGTTTGGGCATTGAAGCCACACTCGAAATCATTGGCGGTAAGTGGAAAGCCATCATCATCTGTTTATTAATGTCCGGTGTCAAAAGAACAGGAGAATTAGAGCGCAGCATGCCCGGCATTTCTCAAAAAGTACTGATTCAACAATTACGCGAACTAGAACGCGATGGTCTTGTCACAAGACATGTTTATCAGCAAATGCCGCCCAAGGTGGAGTACAGTCTTACGGAATATGGTGTGACAGCAAATACAATTGTGGATGTGATGTGTACCTGGGGAAGAGATAATATTGCGCTCAGGCAGCAACGAGGAGAAGACATTGTTTTGTTATCTGATGAACAAACGGAGCTCTACGAATGAAGCATCTCTCATGTAACCTTCATCTCCCATATCCCTCTTATATAGTAAAATATCATTATAATTATTAATTTTGATGTAGGTTGGATTCCTCTTATACCACACTCATTTGAAGTAACGCCTTTGCCATAGCAAACAGGACGCTGGAGTAATGAATCCCATCTGTGCCATCAGGAGGTTTTTACGTATGAAAAAATATATTGTATTTGGTGCCAGTAAAGGATTGGGAGACGCATTTGTCCGCGGGGTGCCGCAGGCAGGAGATAAAGTGTGGGTTGTATCCCGCAGCAAACCAGAAAGTCTGCAACTGGAGGACGGTGTACAGCGCGTATGGATTCAGGCCGATCTCTCGGAGCTTCAGGCTGCCAAACAGATTGCAGAGCAGCTACGCAACGAAACGTTGGATGTGCTTATTTATAACGTAGGTATTTGGGAAAAGGAAGGATTTGAGGAACACTACACCTTTGATCAGGATGAGCCTTCCGATATTCAAGAGCTGATCCATGTGAATATAACGTCCACCATTGTATGCATCCAAGCTCTACTGCCTCAGCTTCGCAAGTCTGCCGCAGGCAAGATCATTCTCATCGGCTCTACAGCAGGTCTAAGCAATGCGGGGAATACTCAGGTTTCTTTTGTTGCCTCCAAATTTGCGATCCGTGGAATTACAGAAGCATTGAGAGAACATACCCGGCGGGATCACATCGCCGTAACCTGCATTAATCCGGGAGAACTGGCAGCAGAAATCCCCTATGAAGAAGGAATGGAACGCGCACTATCCGAGTATGGCGGAACGCGCATTCCGCTTCAAGACATGGTTTCGATCGTCCGGTGTATCGTCAGCCTGTCCAATGCAGCCTGTGTGAAAGAGATTAACGTTCCTGCCCTTACGGATATCAATACGTAGTAAACAGGATTGATCTATTGTATTATATTCGCGTTTCTTCACATTAAATATTGAGATAAATGTTCGATCGCCATCGATTGTACTCTTTGTTGTTCAGGAATATGTTCATAGATAATATGTGACTTCCCCTGTTGGATCAGCTGTTCCCGTATGGCTGCAATGCGCCCTTTATTAAAGTCAATAAAGCGGAAATCCACCTGCCGAAGCCGTTCAAGCTCTGCCAGTCTAACAAATGAAGCGGCTTTGATAGCTGTATTGATCTCTTTCAGCTCCAAGACTTCCAGTGCACGGGCTGTCCATAAACAGTCGATATCTTGAAGCGATTTCATGTAAACCAGTTCAAGCTGTCTGAGCCGGGGCATCTGCGAGAAATCACAACATTGTTCCAGCTTCGGCAAGGATACATGCAAATACTCAAGTCCGTGCATCTGCTCTAGTCCCTGGATACTCATCAATTTCCGCACCGAGCTAAGCTTGAGCATCCGAATGGTGGACTGTGCCAGTACATCAAGCTCACTCTTTAACTCACAATGATCAAGGGACACATACTGTAGTTTCCGCAATTCTGTTAAAATCTCGAGACAGTCCACCGGGCAGTTCAGGATGACGGTCTCTAGACTTTGACATTTTCTTATCACGGTCATGCCTTTACATTTACCGTGCAGTTCAAGATACGTTAACTGTTGATAGTGCTCGATAAAACTCAGATCGATCGCTTTGGCGGGTGAATTCACTCTCAGAAATACCAGTTGCTTCAACGCTCCGAGAATTGTCAGATCCTGCACCTGTGCACAGTCCAGCTGTAAAGCGGATACATGTTTCAACTGCGCTAATCGCCCAAGAAAGCTCGATGGATACTCCGCTTTAGGATCCGCATTCGAAATATGAAGAATCAGATCATGCCTGGCTGCAAAAACGTTCATATCCAATTCGGTCAAATCCTCATACGTATCCACGCCAACACGATAATGAACCGTTGCCCTACGGCGCAAATGCTGCACCGCCTGGTTCATTTTTTCTTCATTCCATGGCATTCCCTGTATCGAAGCATGCCAAATCGAGGTCATTTGCCATCCTCCCATTCCATCTGGTTTACATCCTATCCTAACTCCATTCCATTTCATTCCATTATAAACAACCTTCCCTAAACGAACCACCCAACGATGTTCTGGCTTTTCATTAAATTTTTTTTCATTCGACAAAAATATACATAAATCTATATTATATGCCGACATATAACTCAGGAGTTGGGAACTTCTTATTAAGAATCTGGGGAGATGGAATATGTTAAAGACTTTAAAAAGGCGGGGGAAAACAGGAGCTCGTACATCCAGTATGGCGAACACACTGGCTCTTGTGCTACTCATCATTATTGTTGTCGTATTCGCTGTACTCGGAACATTCATGTTCACAAGTACACGGAACATTCTGGTTCAACAGCAGGAATCCATGCTCCAGACCAAAACACAAGCGATTGTCAGTGAGTTCGATGCCCTATTCAAGGAAAAAGGCTCACTCGTTAAACAAATGTCCACTAATAAATTATTCAGGCAATACATAGAAACAACGAAATCAGCCGCAGAAGCAGCCACTTCTACTTATGCTGCAGAAACAAGGGATACACTGGCCAAGATTGTAGAGGCAGAGCCCTCCTTCAACGATGCTTGGATTGGCGGTATGGATGGTAAAGGCTTCTGGATACAAAATGACGGGGTCGTTTCAGCACCGGATTTCGATATCCAGGCACGCCCTTACTACCAACCGGTGAAAGACACCGATGGACTTTATTTTTCTGATCCGTACATTGACATTTCGGCAGGCAAAGTACTCATGGGTATTTTTTATCCAATCAAGGATGATAACAACAACATGATCGGTTTTGCCGCAGCAGATATTCTGTTTAGTAACATCCCGAGTATTATGGAGAGTTACTCTCTGGGTAGCACCGGGTATTCCATATTGTTATCCAAGAATGGGGATATTCTGTATCATCCGGACGAGAGTAAAGTTCTGAAGGAAAATATCAAGAACACTACAGGTGATATGGGAGAAGTCGGTAAAAAAATGATCGCTGGTGAATCCGGTATACAGCTGATCAACGACAATGGGGAACGTCGTTACGTCGGGTATGCAACCAGTAAAGACACGGGATGGTCCGTAGGTCTGACGATTACGGAGAAAGAAGTTTTAGCAGAACTCAGAACATTCACCTGGATTACCCTTGGCGGTTTTGCTGCAGCTGCAATTCTTTTGGTCATTATCAGTTACATTACGCTTCGTCGTCTATTGCGCACCATCCCGCAGCTACTTAGTAAGATCAAACAGATTGAGCAAGGTGATTTAACCGTTGAACTGGATATCAAATCCAATAATGAGATTGGGCAAATTGCGACTGGCCTGAACTCCATGGTGAAGAAGATTCAAGACATGTTGAAGATTGTTGGTAATTCTGCTCAAGTGCTGAATCATTCATCCAATGACTTGCAGTCGATATCCTCCAGAACTGCTGTAACCATGAACGATACATCTACGGCGATCAATGAGATCGCGAATGCAACCAATTATCAGTCGATTGAAACGGAGAACATTTTACGTAAAACAGGCTCATTATCAAGCCAAATTGATGAAATTGCCGCTGATGCACAAGCGATGGGGTCTATGGTGCAAACCTCTGTTGATCAAAGCGGCCAAGGACTTGCGGTTGTGGAGCAACTGTCCAAATGGTCTGCGGAGAACCACAGTTCCACTCAATCCATCTCTTCCATTATTCAAGAGATCGATCAGAGCCGGAATGAGATTTCCAGTTTTGTAGATACGGTAAAACAAATTGCTTCTCAGACCAATTTGCTTGCGCTTAATGCTTCTATTGAAGCTGCACGCGCCGGGGAACATGGCCGAGGATTCGCTGTCGTTGCAGAAGAAGTTCGCAAACTGGCAGAACAAACGGCTCAAGCTACAGAGGAGATTAACAAAAAAGTAAGTGTCATTGAAGAGAAAACATCCTTGTCTGTAGAACACACGATGCGAGGAATGAAAATTGCCGAAGAGAATACCAAGTCTGTAGAAGACACCAAGCAGGTGTTCTACAACATCAATAAAGATTTGGAAGAACTGAAGCTGCGTATGGCACAGATCACGAACAGCACCTCTAGTGTGCATCAGCACAAAGATGAGATTTTTCAGGCGCTGGAGATCATCTCTTCCACTACTGAAGAGAACTCTGCCTCCACGGAAGAAGTCAGCGCAAGCACACAGGAACAACTGGAAAGTATTCAACAAGTGGCGGATCTGTCCAATCAGTTGAATCAACTCTCTGCTAAACTGCAGGAAGAATTGAGTCATTTTAAAGTGGAATAAGCTGTACTCCCCTCCTGCTCTTCTCTTTTGTACGCGATCCATTTATTATTAAATACATGCGTACGAAGAGCACTGGAGGCTGATGGACTTATCATGAGATTTGCAAAACGAATGGATCACTTTAGTGAAGGCATCTTCACCAAATTGCTGGACATAAAGCGCCGCCGGCTGGACAACGGGCAACCTGTCATCGATCTTAGCGTCGGAACACCCAATATCCCGCCGGCTCCGCACATTATGAAAGCACTCGGTGAAGCCGCCGCTGATCCGGCCAATTACATCTATGCTGTAAACGACCAGAAGGAACTTCTTCAGGCGGCAAGTGACTGGTACAGGCAGCGATATCAAGTCGAGTTGAACCCGGAGACAGAAATCTGCTCGCTACTCGGCTCGCAGGAAGGACTTGCGCACATCTCTCTCTCGATTGTCGATGAAAGTGATCTGGTTCTTGTACCTGATCCTTGTTATCCGGTGTTTGCAGATGGCCCCCTTCTGGCTGGGGCTGAGTTATATTATATGCCGCAAAAAGAGGAACACAACTATGTTATCCAATTGCAAGACATCCCTGAGGCAATAGCCGAACGGGCTAAGTTCATGCTTGTATCGTATCCGAACAATCCAACAACAGCGATGGCTCCAGATTCTTTTTATGAGGATTTGATCGCTTTTGCCAAGAAATACGATATTATCGTATTGCATGATAACGCGTATAGCGAGCTTGTGTTTGACCAACAAACATGCGGTAGTTTTCTGGCCTTTCCCGGTGCCATGGATGTAGGCATTGAATTCAACTCCCTGTCCAAAACGTATGGGCTAGCTGGAGCACGAATCGGTTTTTGTATGGGGAATTCGGCAGTTGTTTCCATGCTTAAAAAGCTGAAATCCAATATGGATTACGGTATGTTTATCCCGATTCAGAAGGCAGCAATAGCGGCCATTTCAGGTGACCAAAGTGATGTAGCGCGAGTAAGATCCATCTATGAAGAACGACGGGACATGCTCTGCGAAGGTTTTGCCAAATTAGGATGGCCGATCAGCAAACCCGAAGCTACAATGTTCATCTGGACACGAATCCCGGCACATTATGACACCTCAGAGCAATTTGCCACCGATCTCGTCACACGGGCAGGTGTCATTGTTACACCAGGCAGTGCCTTTGGTCCTTCAGGTGAAGGATACGTCAGACTTGCTCTCGTTCAGGATATGGATCAACTGCAACAAGCTCTTCACTACGTAGAAGCGAGCGGTATGTTGATTCCTGAAGAGTTAAGCAGGTAGATTGTAGTTTTTAGGATGTAGTGTGGCATGTAATACAGATTTGTTTTGAAACAAAAGTAAAAGCACCAAACCCTTCTGATTCGGGTTTGGTGCTTTTTTACTTCAACCTTTACTTCACTGCTTTGCGCCAGTTCGATCGGTACATCAGATACAGGAAGTAAGGTGTACCGATGATCGCAATGAGAATGCCTGACGGTATTTCCGTTGGCGCCATCACCGTTCTGCCAATCGTATCTGCGAGCACCAGCATCACGGCTCCAGCCAGCGCGGACAGAAACATCGACTGTCTCAGTTTATGTCCTGTCAGCAGCCGAACCATATGTGGTGCAATCAGGCCGATAAATCCAACTGTTCCAACACAAGCGACCGCACCAGCCGCGAGCAGTACTCCTACAGTCATTGCCAGTAAGCGAGTACGACGTACATTCATCCCAAGCCCGGAAGCGCTATTGTCGTCAAAGACAAGCAGTTCAAACTTGCGAGCAAGCCACCAGGCCACTGGCACCAAAATGAGCAGGAATATACCGATTACTTTGACCTGGTCCCATGTACGGGCATACGTGCTGCCTGTCAGCCAGATATAACCACTGCTACCGTACACGGCACCGCGTACGATCAGAATCTGTATACCTGCGCCAGCAATGGCCGACATGGCAATGCCCAGCAATACAACGGCGGAAGGATTCAATCCTTTTTTCCAAGAAAGCGAGAATACAACCGCAGCGGCAATAGCGGCACCTGCAATGGCTGCAAGAGGCAACACATACATTGGCAGTCCAGGCCATAGAATGAACACCATCATGGCACCAAGTCCCGCACCGGAAGATACACCTACAATCGATGCATCAGCGAGTGGATTACGTACAGCCATCTGGATCAACACCCCGCTGATGGCGAGAGCCGCCCCTGCTCCTGCAGCCACCAAGGTACGAGGGATTCGAAGCTGTACAATTCCAGAGAATAACCCATCCGATTGAAATAAACTCGGTAGCAGGTCGGCTAGTGGAATACGCATTCCACCGAACATCGTACTGAGCAGCAGCAATATAATCGTAATGGCAGAAAACAGAATAGCGATAGGTGTAAAGGCAAAACGCCGTACTCGCCCACCCGTACTCATCGATGTCGTCATGCCAGCACCATTTCCTGTTTTCATGCGAGTCAGCACCAGCCAGATCAGCCAAGGTGCACCAATGATCGCCATCACAGCACCGGTTGGCAATTCCATACTGGAGTTATGTATCATCTTGGCAATGACATCTGCCCCCACCAGCAACGCTGCCCCCCAGATGAATACACCCGGAATTAAAAGCCGATTGGAGCGAACTCCACTCAGACGAACCAGATGTGGAGCAACCAGACCTACAAAGCCGATAGGCCCAATTACACTGACGATCACGGCAGCCAGAATAACGGCAATGATCAGCCCACCTGTTCGAGCAAGTCCAACTCTCTGACCCAAAGAAGAGGCGGTTGATTCATCCAACTCCAACATATCCCACTGTTTGGACAGAATAAGCGCAAGCAGCGTTACTCCCGTAACCCAAGGCCAGACATAGTTCACACCTGTCCAATCATTCTGGACTAGGGTCCCTGAACCCCATAGGAATAAGCCCTGAGTTTCCATTGAGAAAAAAATATGCAAGGCACTTGTAAATGAACCTAGCACCATGGACACGATCATACCCGATAACGCTAGTCGTACCGGCGTTGACGTACGTCCACCGCCCATAAAATAAGCTGCGAATGCTGCAAGCAGACCTCCCATGGCGGCAAAAAGAAACGGGGACTGGCTGAGTATATTTGGAAATAGAATAACCCCAAGCACTACAACAAAATACGCTCCGGCATTAATCCCGAGTGTATCCGAAGCCGCAAGCGGGTTACGAGTGATCGTCTGTAGCAATGCACCGGCAACTGCCAGTGCACCTCCTGCAAGAATACCAATTGCGGTGCGCGGCATACGCAGATCCCATACCATGTTATGTTCGAGTGTGTCTTGTCTGTTTGTAAGCGCGCCCCAAACGTCATGCAACGAAATTGCTGCCTCACCATAACACAGACTTACAAAAAAAAGCACGATAAGGGCGGTTAGACCGCCCCCATAGATGCTTATCATTCGCCAGTTCGTTGCTGGCTTCGTTCCTTGTTGAGTCAGACTCATTTGGTAATCGCCTCAACCACGCCGTCTACCAATACCTTGGAAGAAATCGGGCCGCCAAATGTCCATGTCGTACTTCCCAGTTGATAGATGCGCTTTTCCTTCACAAAGTTCAGACCTTTCCAAACGGAATTATCTTTCATCGCTGTACCAAAAACATCGTCGTCTGGCTGTGTAATATAGATAAAATTGCTATCTTGCACTGTCGATAAAGATTCAATCCCAACTGTAGAGAAACCGTAGTTTTCAAGTTTATCCGGCTGCCAGTCATTCACCATGCCAATTTTGTTCAACGTACCCACTACAACCGAGTTGTCACTGAACATGCGCAGGGAAGCTGCATTTTGATACGTAAATGCCTGTGTTAGTGCAAAATGAAAGTTTTCTTTACCTGCTGCAGCCAGCTTTTCTTTGGCTTCTGCATAATGCTGATCCAAGTTGCCGAGCACTTCTTTTGCTTTATCTTCTTTGCCCAAAGCAGTTGCAATTGTATTAAAAATGGTCGTCATCTTGTCATAGTTATAACCATCACCGTTATATGGATCAAACTCCAGTGTTGGAGCAATAGCTTTCAACTGTTCATACACATTCGAATTGTTGTCTGCGTTGGCGATGATGAGATCCGGCTTGAGTGCTGCAATAGCCTCCATATTAGGCTCGCTACGTGTTCCAATATCCGTAACACTGTCATCCAGAGCAGCTTGGTCCGTTACGTACACTTTATAGTTGGCATTATCTGCATTACCGACAGGCTGAACTCCTAGAGCAACAACATCCTCCGTATATGTCCATTCCAATGTCACGACACGTTTAGCCGGCTTGTCCAATGTAAATTCCCCACGATTATCTTGGACAGTAACCGGTCCAGCAGACTCTTCAGCAGGAGCACCGCCCGAAACCGTATTTTTAGTTGGTTCTGTTGTTGTGGCATTTTTACCACATCCCGCCAGAACTAAAACAAATGCCATCATGATGAATAGTGCATGTAACCCTTTTTTCATATCTCTAATCTCCTCTATGTTTGTATGTATTTATATGATAACAATTATCATTATCACCCATGCTATTCTTTTTTGTCAACGTTGCCTCATAATTTTCACATTCTTTAATGACATCAGAAAAAGGAAAGACATGCCCTGTAGGCCAGCCTTTCCTTGTCTTTATCGTATCTTTATAACATTAGTTCGTATGTTGATCTGCCTATTCTTGGCTTGATACTTGTTCGGGTTGAACCTCAGCTTAGATTAACTGCATTGTCGTAATGCAGGTCTGATCCGTTTTGTATGTAGATAATTGTGTTTCAGCCACCTTTCCGCCGTGAACAATACGGACTGAATACGTTCTATCACGTGGTACCCACAAATCCATAAATCCATTGGCACCGGACTTCAACACTTCATCTTTCATCAAGGTGTTGCCTTCGGAATCATGTAGCGTCACACGGAATGGTTCATTCGCCATCTCTCCTTGGCAACCCGTTAAACTATGAATCTCACAGGGATGTGTCTGGTCTACATAAGGAGCAATGGAGAGGAAAAATTCATCTTCTGGCAAATCGTAGGACGTTTTCTGGTTTCCTGCATCTGTCACGGTTAACGTTGTGGCACTGATTGAAGCAGACTGCGGTGTTTCTCGGCCTGTACTGATATCTTCAACCAGCTTTCGGATATCCGGTGCATCCGCCCGTTCGGTCTTCTTTTGGCCTGCCGTATTGGCGATCAAGTATGTTCCGAGTACGATTACAAGTGCCACACTGGCAATAATCCATAACGATTTTTTCATTTGGCAACCCCTTTCTTATTGCTTTAATTATATAAGAAAAGGAGATATCCCGGACGAATTCAATAGATCATTTCACCATATATTCACATTTTTGGTTCTTTGATTGAGTTCGAAAATTGGTTACTAAATATACAGCATTTAAACGAACAAGTGCTCATACTTTTTGATCTGTGATTTCAAAATCTGTGCAATTCTTCCCAGTTCGTTATCATGTTCTTCAATGAATTCCATCACAGAGATTCGATTAAATTGAATGCTGGTCTCCAGTGCACGTGCTTGTTTTGAAAAGTCACTGCTAAACGGTTTTGCTTTAACTTTACGTAATGCAACACTCGTAGGCATGTGGAGCGGATAGTCAGATGTATCTGAAAGAAGGCTTAGACCATGATCAAAAAGTGGACACAATCTGTATCCTTTAGTTCCATGTATAAAAGCAATGTTATTCAAATGTCTGTCTTCATTTAATAAAATTGCATCCAATGGCAGCATCATTGAAAAGTACTCTAATGTATCTATTTTTAATACACTTTTTAGAAATTCAATCAATAAAAGTACAGAATCTCTTGTCCCTCGACCTTGTTGCAACTCATCGAATTTAACACCGTAACTTTCCAATATACGATGTAACGTTATAATACTTTCACCTGGGAGAAGAAAATCTTCTGAATAACATCCTTGATAGCTAACCCCATTTTCAACCAAAACACATCTTTTATAAGGTACCCTGAGTTGAAGGGGAATATTTGATCGACTGATTAACTCAAAAGCTACCCACTCTGCTAATCCTTCATAACCAAATTTATCTGCTTTCCCCCACTTGTTTTCAATTTTCCATTTCAACTGGTCACCCTTACTGCTACTCACAAATGTCTGTCGTAAATCCTTGCTCACTTGCAAAACGGGGATGGACATCGGCACAAGACAACTCCTCATTAGAAAATCTAATCCAGATATAGTCATCATACAATACACCATGTGTTTGTTTTACAATGTCTGAAGCAACGTATTCTTTCAGTCCTAGCGATTGCAGAATCTGATCAGCATGATGTCTGGTTCGAGGAAAACATCTGGATTCAAAGTAATCCAACACATCCCCTACACTGATCTTTTGCTTATTGGGAAAAGGCAAGAAAACAGGAGAGACATCTTCATCTTGCCATACTTCAACTTTTTGATTAACATAATCGACATTCACTTTTGCAATTACATCGTCATGCTCCAAAACCTCAAACTCAAGAGCAGGAGAAATTAAATGTTTTATATGTTTCATCCAATACCCTCCTAAAAATACATAACGTCATGATTCGACATTATTATAACATTTATTTATGATTTATTTTTTTATGAATACATGCCTTTACTTTAGACAACACAAACAACAGCCGTATTTCCCTTAGGAAATTACGACTGTTGTTGTCTCTAAAATATTTTAACTATTTGTATAT